>JAOUHR010000229.1 GCA_029884515.1 Gemmatimonadota bacterium | reverse complement strand
CTCCTGCCATCCCGAGGACCCCCTGAATGGCGAAAACGCCGCGGATCGAGGATCCGCGGCGCCGAAGTTCAGCTGGTCCATCGTCAGGGCAGGTCGCCACGCACGCCGTCATTGGAACTCTACGTCCTACCGACCGGCGGCGGGCTCAGTCCTGCGATGAAACCAGCGAAATCACTTGCTTGATGGAGCTGAGGGGGATCGAACCCCTGACCTCTGCAGTGCGATTGCAGCGCTCTCCCAGCTGAGCTACAGCCCCGCAGTGCGAACCGTCAGTTTCCTGATCCCATCCCTTCCCCTCATATACCGGGGACGATGGAAGAAGGTTCCGGTCACGCACACGGCCCCGCCTACTGGGTCTTGGCGGGGCCGCCGATGCCTCAATACTAGCGGGGGCCGGAACGCCGCGCCACCCCCCATCTTACGACCATGCCGCGACGCCAGGCCCCCAAACCGCACGCGCTCGACTCGGACTTCGTGCGCGACCAGTTGGCCCCCCGCATCACGAGCGCCAACCGCGTGCGCACACAACCCGAGGGCGAGTACGTCCTCTACTGGATGCAGAGCACGCACCGGCTGGAGGAGAACTGGGCCCTGCGCCACGCGACGCTGGAAGCGGATCGGCTCGGCAAGCCCCTGCTGATCCACCAGGGGCTCGACCCCACGTACGAGCACGCCAACGACCGTATCCACACGGTGATCCTCAAGAACGCGCGCACCCTCGCGCAGCGCGCGGAGGCGCTCGGCTTGCGCTACCAGTTCGTGCTCCGCCGGCGCCGCGACAGTGACCGCCGAGTCGTCGACCGGCTCGCGGCGCGCGCGGCGCTCGTCGTCACGGACCACTTCCCGACGGCAGGCGTCGCCGAGCGCACAGCCCGGTTCGCCGAGCGCGCACCCTGCCGCCTGGTGACGGTCGAGTCGCACGCGATCGTGCCAAGCGGGCTGCTCGTGAAGGAGGAGTACGCCGCACGCACCATCCGGCCCAAGCTCGCCAAGGTGCTCGACCTCGCGCTCGAGCCCGTCACCGATCGCGCCCCCGCGCGCGAGTTCCCGGACAAGCTCTGGCGCTCACTCGACGTGGACCGCCTGCGCCTCGACCGGCTCGACGTGGCGAAGGAAGTGGCCGCCTGCGAGATCGACCACACCGTGCCCCCGGTGCCGTTCGCGAGCGGCCTGGACGGGGCGCGCGCGCGCCTCCGGGCCTTCTGCGACAACGCGCTGCGCGACTACCCCGAGCGACGCAATGAGCCGAGCGACGTCGACGGCTCCTCCCGGCTCTCCCCGTGGCTCCACTTCGGCCAAGTCGCGGCGGCGGAGGTCCTGCGCACCGTGCGTGCCGCGGGGCACCCGGCGGCCGCGGCGAAGTTCGAGGACGAGCTCGTCACCTGGCGCGAGATCGCGCTCAACTTCTGCCTCCGGAACCCGCACTTCGGCAAGCTGCGCGGGCTCCCCGACTGGGTGCATCGCTCGATGGAGAAGCACAAGGACGACACGCGCGAGGCCATCTACCCGCTCGCCGAGCTCGAGGCGGCCGAGACGCACGACGACCTCTGGAACGCCGCCCAGCGCGAGCTGGTGCGCACGGGCGCGATGCACAACGTCACCCGCATGCTCTGGGGGAAGAGCGTCCTCCTCTGGACGAAGCGCTACAAGCACGCCCTCGAGCACCTGATCCTGCTCAACAACAAGTACGGCCTCGACGGACGCGACCCCTCGAGCTACGGCGGCATCCAGTGGTGCTTCGGGAAGTTCGACCGCCCCTGGTTCGACAAGCCGGTGTGGGGCGTGATCCGACCGATGTCGCTCGAACGCGCGAGGAAGAGGTTCGACGCCGACGCGTACATCCGGGTGCACGCGTGAGCCGCCGCGACATCCTCCCCACGCCGCGCGAGGTGCGGGAGGCCGCCGCACGGATCGCGGGCGGCATCACGCGCACGCCGCTGATGCGGTCGCCCGCACTCTCCGCCCTCGTGGGCGGTGACGTGTACCTCAAGCTCGAGAACCGGCAGGTCGGCGGCTCGTTCAAGGTGCGCGGCGCGCTGAATGCGCTGCACATGCTCTCCGCCGACGAGCGCGCACGAGGCGTCGTCGCCTCCTCCGCGGGCAATCACGGGCTCGGAATCGCACTGGCCGCCAAGGCGCTCGGCGTGGATGCGCTGGTGTTCGTGCCATCGACCGCACCCCAGGTGAAGCTCGCGGGCATCGTCGCGCACGGCGCGCGGATCGACGCCTCGGAGCCTGATTACGACGCTGCCGAGCGCGCAGCCCGCGCCCATGCGCGCGAAACGGATGCCACCTTCCTGGGCCCCTGCACCGGCCGGCCGCTGCTCGCCGGCGCCGGCACCGTCGCGCTCGAGATCATGGAGGATCTGCCGAACGTCGGGACGGTGATCGTCTGCGTCGGCGGCGGCGGGCTCGTGAGCGGGATGGCAGGGTTCATCCGCGGCACCGCGAGCGGCGTCCGCATCATCGGCGCGCAGGGCATCCGCACCAACGCGATGACACTCGCCCTCGCGAGCGGCCGCGCCACGGACATCCCGAGCCTCCCGACGCTTGCCGACGGCCTCGCCGGGCTCGTGGACGACGAGATGCTCGCGCAGGGGCAGGCGGCGCTCGATGCGATCGTCACCGTCGAGGAGGAGGAGATCGCCGACGCGATCGCGTGGCTGCACCGCGAGCACGGGCTCGTGGTGGAGGGGTCTGGCGCAGTGGGGGTCGCAGCGCTTCGCACCGGCAGACTCAAGCCACAGGCATTCCCGGTCGCGATGACGATCAGCGGTGGGAACATCGACCCGGCGAAGCACGACGCCCTCGTCTCGACGCACTAGATTGGGCGGCGATGTCCCTCTCCCTCCGCTTCCTCGGCACCTCCGCCTCGCGTCCCACCGTGGAACGCGGGCTCACGTCGCTCGCACTCACGCGCGAAGGCGAGACGCTGCTCTTCGATTGCGGCGAGGGCACGCAGCGCCAGATGATGCGCTGGGGCGTCGGCTTCACCCTGGCCGACATCTTCTTCAGTCACTTCCACACCGACCACTTCCTCGGCGTGCTCGGCCTGCTCAAGACGCTCGCCCTGCAGGGCCGCGAGGAACCGATGCGCCTCTGGGGCCCGCGCGGCGCGACGGCCCTCTTCAAGCGGTCCGAAGGGCTCGGACTCGAGAAGTTGACCTTCCCGCTCACGGTCACCGAGGTGGAGCCGGGCGCGGCCATCGCGCGGAAGGAATACGAGATCCGACCCTTCGCCGCGGATCATCGAAACGGTGCGGCACTCGGGTATGCGCTCGTGGAGTTCGAACGCCGCGGACGTTTCGACCCCGAGCGCGCCGCGACGCTCGGCATCCCCGAGGGACCGCTCTGGGGCCGCATCCACAAGGGTGAAGCCGTCACGCTCGACGACGGACGTGTGATCCAGCCAACCGAGCTCGTGGGCCCCACGCGACCGGGCCGCACGATCGTGATCACGGGCGACACCCGTCCCTGCGCCGCGACGATCGCGGCGGCGACGGACGCCGACCTGCTCGTGCACGAGGCCACCTTCGGCGACGAGGATGCCGCGCGCGCCGCCGAGACGAAGCACTCGACCGCGCGTGAGGCGGCCACCGTCGCCCAGATGGCCGGCGTCAGGACGCTCGTGCTCACGCACTTCTCCGCGCGGTACTCGCGAGACCCCAGCGACCTTGCGCGCGAGGCGCGCGAGGCCTTCGGCGGGACGCTCGTGATGGCGAAGGACGGACTCGAGATCGAAGTCCCGTTCCGTGACGCGGTGCCCGCGACGGCCTGAGCGTCCGCGACCGGGAGGGCGTGTGGCGCGTGACCGGGGCCGTGACCGGAGCGCGGTCCTGGTCGCGACGGCACGGCGCCGCGCCCGCGACTACGGCAGCGCCTGCCGCCCCGCGAACCCGCCCTCGACCTCGTGCCAGTGCTCCACCCGCTCCTCGCCGTGCCGCCAGCAGAGATAGACCACACGGCCCTCGCGCTCGGCGGGGAAATCCACGAGTCCCGTCTCCATCGACTTGCACTCGACACCGAGCTCGCTGAGCTCGCGCACGAAGCCGTCGATCTCCGCGGCCATGCGCTGCACCTCGCGCTGCAACTGCTCGGCTTCCGGGTCCTGCCGGTGCGCCGCGCTGCGCGTGGAGGCGAGTTCGAAGCGTTCCACGCACTCCGCCCAATCCGCGTAGCACTGCACGAGGTCGGCGACGATGCGGCGCACGAGGGGCAGCGCCCGGTTGGCGCGCTCGACGGTCCAGAGAGTGGCCCCGGTCGGCTCGACAGGCATCAACGGGCTCCGGTGCGGTGGACAGGGGGCGAGGGTGCGGTCGCCGCGCGCAGGCGCGTGGGTGACGCCATCGCGCGGCGGGGTGCGGGGGCGGGTGGCCGGACGCGTGAGACGTTCCGCACGGACACGGCGGGCGGGGGTGCGC
>JAOUHR010000228.1 GCA_029884515.1 Gemmatimonadota bacterium | reverse complement strand
ATCGAGCAGGCGGTGGCGGCGGGCACGGTGGATGTGGGCTTGCTCATCCACGAGGGACAGCTCACGTTCGGCGAACTCGGTCTCCACCTGATCGACGATCTGGGCGAGTGGTGGTTCGGCGAGACCGGCCTGCCGCTCCCGCTTGGCGGCAACGTCATCCGAAAGGACTTCGGACCGGAGATGATGAAGAAGATTTCGCGCCATCTTCACGCCAGTATCGCGTATGCATTGGAGCATCGCGAAGCAGCATTGGATCACGCCATGCAGTACGCGCGCGGGCTCGATCGCTCGAAGGCCGATACCTTCGTCGGCATGTACGTGAACGACTGGACCCTCGACTACGGTGACCGCGGGCGCGAGGCCATTCGCCTCTTCCTCGAGCGCGGCGCGCAGGCGGGCATCGTGCGCCGTGGCGTGCAGGTCGAGTTCGTCGGCGCGTGACCGTCCGCAACGTGTCGCGCGCGACCGGTGACGCGATGCTGGCCGACGAACGTCCCGCGCATATCTTTGCCCCGATGCTCGCTCTCACGAGTGCGCGAACCCGACCCTGATGACCGAACGCGGACGCACCCAACCCTCGCGCCTCACGCGCGCCATCCGCGCCAGCACCGAACCACCGGTGCGGCGCATCCTCGTGGTGGACGACGAGGAGCTCATCCGCAGCGCGATCGGCAAGTTCCTCCGGTCGCGCGGCTATGAAGTGGCGACCTGCGAATCCGGCGCCGCGGCCCTCGACCTGCTGGCGCGCGAGAAGTACGTCCTCATGCTCGCCGACGTCCGCATGCCGGGGATGACCGGCATCGAGCTCGTCCCGGCCGCGATGGAGCTCGATGGCGACCTCGCCGTCATGATGCTCACGGCGGTGAACGACGCACCGACGGCGACCGAGGCGCTGGCGCAGGGCGCGATGGACTACCTCATGAAGCCGATCGAGCTCGCCGACCTCGCGGCGGCGGTGGAGCGCGCGTTGCACAAGCGCGACCTCTCCATCGAGCAGCGCAAGGTGGAGCGGCTCATCCGCGAGGAGGTCGCCGCCCAGACCGAGGAGATCACGCACGAACGCCGGCTCCTCCACGGCGTGATCGTGGATGTGGTGCGGTCGCTCGTTCGCGCACAGGAGGCGAAGGATCCCTTCCTCCGCGGCCACTCCGACCGCGTCGCCGACCTCGCGGCCTCCATCGCCTCGCACCTCGGCCTCAAGGACGACGACATCGAGGCCACCCGCCTTGCCGGCCGCCTCATGGACGTGGGGAAGATCGGCATCCGCGAGTCGGTGCTCAACAAACCGGCCGAGCTGACCGCGGAGGAGTTCGACCATGTGAAGGACCACGTGCGCATCGGCCTCGAGATCCTCTCGCCCATGAAGTCCATCGCGCACGTGCTGCCCGCGATCGCCGACCACCACGAGCACTGGAACGGCGGCGGGTATCCGCGTGGGATCGCGGGCGAGGCGATCGCCCTCGGCGGCCGCATCCTCACCGCCGCCGATGCCTACGATGCCCTCACCTCCCGGCGCGCCTGGCGCGACGCGCTCACCCCCACCGCGGCCGTGGATTTCCTACGGGAACGGGCCGGCAGGTTCCTGGACCCGAAGGTGTTCGAGGCGCTCGAGTCCGTGGTGACCAGGCGCAAGACCCTGAACTTCCTCGACTCGACCACCGAGTAGCCCCGATCCCCTCGGGGCCCACCGCTATCGGCGCCGGGCGTCCGGCCGGGCGGCCAAGTGAACGGCCGAGGGGTCTCGTACGTTAGTGCTGCTGATGACCCCGCCTGCCCTCCTTCGCCGGACCGCCCGCGCTGCCGTGGCGGTCTGGCTCTCCTGTGCCGCCATCGCTGGCGCGCAGACGCCGGACACGCTGCGCCTCAGCGCAGCCGACGCCGTCGCGCGCATGCTCCGCCTCTCCGACGAGGCGCGGATCTCGAACGCGCAGGTGGAGCTCGCCGGCGCGCAGATCCTCACCGCGCGCGCGGCGGGATTGCCCCAACTCCGTCTCGCCTCCACCTACTCACAGGTGATCAAGAACGCCCGGGCGACGGTGGTCGGCTCGGTCTTCGGCCAGAGCTATAACTACAACACGAACCTCCTCCTGCAGCAGTCGTTCTTCCAGGGCGGGCGCATCGTCGCGGGATCGCAAGTGGCGGCGCGCTCGGAGCGCGCCGCCCTCGCCAGTCGCGACGAGCTCCGTGCTTCACTCGCCGTCGATGCCCAGCGAGCCTACCTCAACGCGATCTTCACGGCGCGGCTCGCGGTGATCCAGCGCCAGAATCTCGCACTCGCCGATGACCGCCTGGCCCAGGTCGAGCAGCTCGAGCGCGCCGGTCGCTCCTCGCGCTACGACGTGCTCCGGGCCCGCGTCGAGCGCGCGAACATCGAGCCGCTCACGCTGCAGTCCGAGAACGACCGCACGCTCGCCGAACTCGAGCTCAAGCGCCTGCTCCAGATCCCGCTCGCCCAGCCGGTGACGCTCACCACCGACCTCGCGGTCGACGCGATCCGGGCGCTCGCCGATTCCGCCGCCGCGGACATCTCCCCCGCCGGCGTGCGCCCGGGCGTCCGCGCCACGGAGCTGACCGCCAGCGCGCGCGATGCCGCCGTGAAGGTCGCCCGCGCGGACCTCCTGCCGACCCTGAGCGCGAGCTTCACCTACGGCTACCTCGCGCTCCCCTCGGCGAACGGCTTACCCGATCGCCTCGGCCGGACCTCCAACGCCTACTGCCCCGCCGGGTCGCCCTCCACGCGCATCTGCCAGAACAACGGCTGGTTCCCCGACCGGAGCTTCGGCGTGCAGATGAGCTGGCCGCTCTTCGACGGCCTGCGTACCAAGGGCGCGATCGACCTCGCGCAGGCGCAGGCCAAGATCGCCGACCTCCAGGTGCAGCAGGCCCGCGAGCAGGCGAACGTCGACGTGCAGCGCGCCGTCGCCGAGCTCACACGGGCTCGGGCGTCCTTCACCGCGCGCTCCACCAACGTGAGCGAGGCCGAGGAGGCGTTCCAGCTCGCCACGCTGCGCTACGGGCGCGGCGTCGGCACGCAGCTCGAGGTCTCCGACGCGCAGTTGGCCCTCCTCACCGCGCGCTCCACCGAGGCGCGCGCGACCTTCGATCTCTTCCTCGCGGTGGCCGAGCTGGCGCGTGTGCGCGCCCGGCCGATCCCGCTGCCCGGCGGCGGCACCGTCGCCCTGGGAACCTCCCGATGACCCGAGTCCTGCACCTCCCGCGACGCACCGTGTGCGTGCGCCTCACTGCGCTTGGCGCAGCCGCGGCCCTCCTGCTGGGCGGCGCCTGCGGCGGCACCAGTGACGCCGCGCCCGCGAGCGCTGGCGCGAGCGCTGGCGCGAGCGCTGGCGCGAACGCCGACGGCCGCAGGTCCGCCACGCCGATGCCGGCCAGCGGCGGCAAGCTCGCCGGCGCGACCACCGGCGCGACCACCGGCGCGCCCTCCGGCGGTGACCGCTCCGGCGGCTCCGTGGTCCTCTCCAGCCGCGACATCTACACGGTCGTCCCCGACCTGATCGAGGCGGGCATCGCCATCAGCGGGAACCTGCGGCCGATCGAGACGGTGAACGTCCGTGCGCGCCTCGAGGGCGACCTCGTGGCGGTGAACGTGCGCGAGGGTGACGCGGTGCGCGCCGGCAGCGTGCTCGCGCGGTTCGAGAGTACCGAGCAGGACGCCGCGCTCGCCTCGGCCGAGGCCGACGCCGTCTCCGCGCGCGCCGACGCGGAATCCGCCGAGTGGAACCGCGACCAGACCCGCGACCTCTTCAAGGCCGGCGCGGTGGCCGAGCGCGACATGCGCGCTGCCGAGCAGGCCGCGCTCGCCGCCTCCGCGCGGCTCGCGGCCGCGGAGTCGAAGGTGAAGGCCGCCGCCTCGCTCGCGCGCGACACGCGCGTGATCTCGCCGGTGACCGGCACCGTCCAGGCCCGTCTCGTGGAGAGTGGCGAGCGGGTGAGCCGCGGGGGTGCGCTCTTCACGGTGGTCCGCAGCGACGTGCTCGAGCTCACCGCGCAGGTGCCGGCCCGCCGCGCGAGCGTGCTGGCCAAGGGCCAGGTGGTCCGCTTCACGGCCGACGGCCGCGCCATCGAAGGCAGGGTCGCCCGCGTGAGCCCCACCATCGACCCGCAGTCGCAGTCCGTGGCCGTCTTCCTGCAGATCCCCAACAGCGACGGCGCGCTCAAGGGGAACACCTTCGCCACCGGCCAGATCATCGAACGCGCGCTCACCGACCAGCTCGTCGTCCCGCAGTCGGCGATCCGCCAGACCGCCGCCTCGGCCGGCAGTGCTCCGTTCGTGTGGAAGGTCGCCGGCGGCACCATCGCGCGCGCCGACGTGAGGCTCGGCATCGTGGACGAGGTGCGCGGCGTGGTGCAGGTCGTCGAAGGCCTCGTCGCGGGTGACGAGGTGGTCGTCGGGAACGTCGGGCTCCTTGGCG
>JAOUHR010000227.1 GCA_029884515.1 Gemmatimonadota bacterium | reverse complement strand
GACGGTGGTGAACATGACGTCGGCGTACGGCGGCATCCGCTGGCAGTCCGGCCTTGCCCGCACCTTCCAGTACGAGCATTCCCAGAGCCGCATCGGCGGATCGCTCTGGCAGTATCCGGAGCGCTATGTCGAGAACTCGCCCCTCTTCTTCCTGGATCGCGTCACCACGCCGGTGCTCTTCATGGCGAACGACAACGACGGTGCGGTGCCCTGGTACCAGGGCATCGAGTTCTTCGTCGCCATGCGTCGCCTGGGAAAGGAGGCGTACTTCGTGAACTACAACGGTGACGACCACAATCCGCGGAAGTATGCGAACCAGAAGGACATCGACCGGCGGATGCAGGAGTTCTTCGCCGCGAAGCTGCAGGGCGCGCCCGAACCGGACTGGATGAAGCGCGGGATCCCCTACCTCGAGAAGGGGCGCGACCAGGTCGCGCCTCCGGCGATACCGTAGGCCGCATCGCGAAAAGATGCGCGCGCGCTGGGGGTTCCCGGCGCGTGTTCATGCGTCCGGCCCCGCACTCAGCGTGTGCCGAACGGCTTCGGCGGGAGGGACTGGAGGTACCTGAATACGGCGGTGACCTCCACCGGCGTCATGAGGCTCGTGGCGCCGATCGGCATGAACGGATCGAGTTTGGAGCCATCGGGACGCGTGCCGGTGCGGAGGATGTGCTCGAAGTCCGCGAGACTGTAGTGGCCGATCCCTTCCGGCGTGAGATTCGCCGGCTTGGGCCACTCGGGCGGCCCGCCGGGGATCGCGCCGCCGCCATAGGTCCTGCCGTGGCACCCCGAGCACCCGATGTCGCCGATGTACTTGCCGTACGCCACCGTCGAGTCCACCGGTACGCTGGGCACCGGCGCCTGGAGGTGCGTCACCTCGGTGCCGGGGAAGAGCGGGAACTTGCCGGCCGCGAAGAGGGCGCGCGCGAGCGGGCCGACCTTCTGCGGCCCGACCTCGCGATCCACCGGCGGCACGGTCCGCAGGTACGCGATCACCGCGCCGAGATCCTCATCGGAGATGAACTGGTATTCGTTGGAGGGCATCACGACGAGCCGCCGGCCGTCCTTGGCGAGGCCGTGCCGGATCGCCCGCTCCAGGTCGGCATCGCTGTACGTCGCCAGCACGCCGCCCTGTCCGCGCGTGATGTTCGTCGCGACCACCCGGCCGATCGCCGGGTCGTCGACGACGGGCTGGCCGCCGAGGTCGGCACCGTGGCATTCGCCGCACTTCACAAGGGCGCGCACGACGTGCTCGCCGCGCGCGACGCTCGCCGCATCCGTCGGCGCACGGAACTCGTGCGTGGGGAGCGCGACCTTCTTGCCGAGTTCCGCGCCAGTCCAGGCGTACAGCGCCGCGGCGCCCACCGCCGCGAGCAGGACCACCGCACCGACCACGATTCCAACGAGTTTGAGCACACGTGCCATGGAGGGTCTCCTGGGGGTTCTCGTGTCGCACCTAGCGTGACGCTGCTCGGTACGGCACTCAATCGCCGGGGGTTTCACCAACGCGGCCATACCGCGACCGGTACGCAACCCCTACTATTCTCCCATCATGTCCGCCACCCCGATCAGTGAGACAGGCGCGCCCGCGACGCCACCTTCCACGCCGGTCGTGCCCGGCTGGACGACGGCGCGCGCGCGCGAGCTCTACAACATCGACGGCTGGGGCGACGGCTACTTCGACGTGAACGCCGCCGGCCGCATGGTGGTCCGCCCCAACAAGGACCGCGCCGACCAGACCCTCGACCTGTTCGAGCTGGCACACGACCTCGAGGCGCAGGGCGTGGGCCTCCCCGTGCTGCTCCGGTTCTCGGACATCCTCAAGTCGCGCATCGAGATGCTCCACGCGCGATTCGCCTCCGCGATCGCCGAGTTCCAGTACGAGGGGCGCTACACCACCGTCTTCCCGATCAAGGTCAACCAGCAGCGCCACGTCATCGAGGAGATCGTCGAATTCGGCGAGCCCACCGGCGTCGGCCTCGAGTGCGGCAGCAAGCCCGAGCTGCAGGCGGTGCTCGCCCTCTCCGAGCGCACCGACCACCTCATCGTCTGCAACGGCTACAAGGACGAGGAGTTCATGCGCCTCGCCCTGATGGGCCAGAAGCTCGGCCACACGGTGATCATCGTGGTGGAACAGGTGAGCGAACTGGACGTGTTGCTTCCGGTCGCCGAGGCGATGGGCGTGACGCCGCGCATCGGCGTGCGCATCAAGCTCTCCAGCGAGGGCTCGGGCCGGTGGGCGCAGTCCGGCGGCGAGAAGTCGAAGTTCGGCCTCAACTCGGCCCAGCTCATGCAGGTGATCGACCGGCTCCAGGCGGCGGGCAAGCAGGAGATGATCCAGCTCATCCATTTCCACCTCGGCTCGCAGATCACCGACATCCGCTTCATCAAGCAGGGCCTGCAGGAGGTGAGCCGGTTCTACGTGGAGTTGCGCCGCCTCGGCCTCGACATCCGGTGGGTGGACGTCGGGGGCGGGCTCGGCGTGGACTACGACGGCACCCAGTCCACCGCGCAGGCGTCGATGAACTACTCGGCCCAGGAGTATGCCAACGACATCGTGTACACCCTCGGGGAGACCTGCCGCGAGGAGTCGCTGCCGATGCCGGACATCATCTCCGAGTCCGGGCGCGCCCTCACGGCGCACCACGCGCTCCTCCTCCTCAGCGTGATCGACGTCGAGTCGCACACCGAGCCGGCGGCGCCGACCGTCGCCGAGTCGGACCACGCGCTCCTGCACGAGATGGCCGACGACCTGAAGACCGTCTCGCGCAAGAACGTCTCGATGCGCCGCGTGCGCGAGATCTTCCACGATGCGCAGTTCGACAAGGAGCGCGCCCAACAGCTCTTCAGCTCAGGCGTCCTCTCGCTGCGCGAGCGCGCGATGGCGGAGCAGTTCTACCTCTGCTCGCTGAACGTCGTGGCGCGGCTGGCCGCGGGGAAGCGCGACGCCTTCCAGGACATCGTGCGCGACCTCGACGCCGCGCTGGTGGACCGCTACTTCGCGAACTTCTCCGTCTTCCAGTCGCTCCCCGACAGCTGGGCCATCGACCAGCTGTTCCCGATCGTGCCGATCCATCGGCTCGACGAGGAGCCGACCCGCCGCGGGACGATCCAGGACGTCACCTGCGATTCCGACGGCAAGATCGACCACTTCATCGGCGGCCGCGAGGGCTCGCCGTCGCTCCCGCTCCACGTCTTCCGTGATGGCGAGGCGTACATCCTCGGGATCTTCCTCACCGGCGCATACCAGGAGATCCTCGGCGACCTGCACAACCTGTTCGGCGACACCAACGCAGTGCACATCCGCCTGCAGGGCGATGAGTACGAGATCACCCATCTCGTGCACGGCGACACGGTGACCGAGGTGCTCAACTACGTCCAGTTCCGCGCCTCCGACCTGCTCTCGACCTTCCGGCGCAAGGTGCAGAACGCGAAGGACGTCTCGCGTGAGGAGGCGAACATGTTCATCGCCGAGTACGTGGCCGGGCTCGAGGGATACACGTACCTCGAAGGCGAGGCCGCGCGGTGAGTGGCATGAGCCCACTCCTCGCCTCCATCGCCGCGCCGCTCCACCCGTTCTTCCGGGCCGCTGGGGGCGAAGGGTTCGAGGACCTTCTGCTCGCGCTCGTCGCGATCGTCGCCGCCACGAAGCTCCTCGGCGAGCTCGCGCAGCGGATCGGACAGCCCGCGGTGCTCGGCGAGTTGATCGCCGGCGTGCTCCTCGGGGGGAGCGTGCTCGGATTGATCGACCCGGCCGATCCGGTGCTCTACGCCTTTGCCGAGCTGGGCGTGTTGATCCTGCTCTTCGAGATCGGGCTCCACACCGACCTGCGCGCGCTGGCCAAGGTTGGCAGCACGGCGATCACGGTCGGCGTGGTGGGCGTCGTGCTGCCCTTCGCCGGCGGCTTCCTCGCCGCGCGCGCCCTGGGCGTGGAGATGCTGCCGAGCATCGTCATCGGCGCCGCGCTCACCGCGACCTCCATCGGGATCTCGGCGCGCGTCCTCTCCGACCTCGGGCAGCTCCGCACGCCGGAGGGGCAGGTGGTGATCGGCGCGGCGGTCTTCGACGACGTGGTGGGGCTCATCATCCTCTCGATCGTCGCGGCCGCCGCCCGAGGCGCCGAGGTGAGTGCGACCGGCATCACCCGCACGTCGGTGACGGCGGTCGGGTTCGTCGTGCTGGCCGTCGGGCTCGGCAGCGTCGCCATCCCGCCGCTCTTCGCCGCGCTCGAGAAGGTGCGCCAGCGCGGCGCGCTCGGCATCATCGCCCTCGGCTTCGCCCTGCTCGTTGCCTGGGTCGCGAGCCGAGCCGGCTCGGCGATGATCATCGGCGCCTTCGCCGCGGGGCTCATCCTGCACCCCACCCCCCAGCGGAAGGAGATCGAGCGGAGCGTCACCCGCATCGGCTTCCTCTTCGTACCGATCTTCTTCGCGTC
>JAOUHR010000226.1 GCA_029884515.1 Gemmatimonadota bacterium | reverse complement strand
TCGTCGTCTTGCCGCCCAGGCCGGGGCCGTAGTAGACGATCTTGCAGTTGATCTCGCGGGACGCGTAGTTGATCATCGACATGGCTGTTCTCCTCTACTGGAACAGCTGGTCGATCTCGTCGTCCGCGCCCGAGAGCAGCCCGGGCTTGGACGTGGCCGACTTGCCGCGCGTGAAGACGTCGTGGAAGAGCTTGGTGAGTTCGAGCACGGTGTCCTTGATCTTGAGTCGGACGAGGCCGAGGGTGGTCCGGTTGTCGAACAGCGCCACGAGGATGACCCGTCGGGCGATGTCGGCGAGGTACATCGATTCCTTCTCGCCCTGGTGGAACAGCGAGTTGAAGTCGCTCTCGCCGATCAGCTTGGCGAGTTGGTCGTTCGCGGAGAAGTCCGCGGCGGTGAGGGTCGCGAACGCGGTGGGATCGAAGTTCGGCGGCTCGCCGACGGTCGCCACGAGCTGGCCGGAGCGGTCGACGAGGAGCGCGGAGCGCGCGTTGGTCTCCCCGAGGAACCGCTGCAGCGTCGCCGTGATGGCGTTGAAATCTTCTTCCGTGAAGGACCAGCTTGCGGAACCGACCGCCATGCTCCCGTCCTATGCGAGGGCGTTCTCGAATCGTGAGAGCAAGCGCCGCGCGCGACGACGCAGCACCGGATTGCTCTCCCAGCCCAGATATTCCCGCAACATCACCACCGTCTCCGCGGTGGGCTGGCCGCTCAACCAGCCGAGCGCCGCCAGCCGTCGCATCGGCCGCGGGCTGAACAGCGCCCGCCGATGCTCCTCCTGCTCCCGCGTCCACCAGAGCAGCCCCACCGCGAATCCCACCGCAGCGGCCACCGCGAAGCCCACCGCGCGCCGGCTCACATCGCCCGCCGCGCGGCCAGGGCCTGCACGATCGTCACGCCGTCCGCGTACTCGAGGTCGCCACCCACGGGGAGGCCGCGCGCCAACCGGCTCACCGTCACCCCGCTGGGCCGCAACTGCTCCTGAAGATACAACGCGGTCGCCTCACCTTCGAGCTTGGGATTCGTCGCCACGATGACCTCCCGCATCCCGCCCGAGGTGACGCGCGACACCAGCGCCGCCACGGTGAGGTCGGCGGGGCCCACCCCGTCGAGCGGCGCGAGCCGCCCGCCCAGCACGTGATACAGCCCGCGGTACTCGCCCGTGCGCTCGATGGACTGGATGTCCGACGCCTCTTCCACGACGCAGACGATCGTGCGATCCCGTCGCGGGTCGGTGCAGTAGGCGCACCGCTCCGCTTCCGCGAAGTTGAAGCACTCCGCGCAGGGCCGGACCTTCTCCGCCAGCGTCACGAGCGCCGCCGCGATGCGGCGGCTCTGGTCCACCGGCTGCCGCAGCAGGTGGTACGTGAGCCGTAGCGCCGACTTCCGCCCGATGGTCGGCAGGCGGGAGAGTTCGGTCACGAGGTCGTCGATCGCCGACATCGCCCTAAAGGGGCAGCTTGAAGGGGAGCCCGCCCAGCCCGAGGCCCCCGGCCACCTTCTTCATCTCCTGCTCGGCCAGCTCACGCGCCTTCTTCTGCGCCTCCTGCACCGCGACCGCCACCAGGTCCTCCAGCATCTCGACATCGGCCGGATTCACCACGGAGGGGTCGATGGACACGCGCTTCAGCGTGCCCTTCCCGTCCGCCTCCACGGTCACCAGGCCGCCGCCGGCGGCCCCGGTCACGGAGAGCCGGCCGAGGGCGTCCTGCACCTCCTGCAGCTTCCCGGACATCTGTTGGGCCTGCTGCATCATCTTCAGAAAGTCTGTCATCACACCACGGAAGCGAAGTTGCGCTGGGACCACAAGTTAGGCCCTGCGCGCCGGGTCAGGCAACCCGAACCGCCGAGCTACTCGAGCAACTCGAGATCGAGGGCGTCCACTGCCGCATCGAGCAGCGGCGACTGCTTGCGCAGCGTCGCGATGCGGTCGGCCTTCACGGCGGTCTCGTTGAGGCGGCGCGGAGCCTGCTCACCCTCGGGTGTCACCACCTTAACGACGAGCTTCTGCACGCCGGTGAACCGTTGGCGCACGGCCGCCAATACGGTCGCTTCGCTCCCGGCGATCAACTCGGCGTGAGCGTCCGAACCCACGGTGAGCGTGATCACGCCCGTGCCGGTCACCGCGGTGGGCGTCGCGTGCGCGAGGGTCGAGGAGAGGAGCAGCGCCCGGTTGTCCGCGTTCACGCGGTCCACGATCTCGTCCCAGTGCTCGGCGAGCCGGTTGATGTCGAGGGCGAGCGGCTCGCGCTTGGGCGCAGGGAGGTCGGCCACCTCGGCGGCCGCGGGACGGCGGGGCGCACCCGGCCCGCCGGGGGAGCCCGCGGCCGAACCGGGGGCCGGCGCTTCCGGGGCGCTCGCCCGGGCGATGCTCGGGCCCGGGCGCGTCGGCGCAACCCCCCGGGTGCTCGGCGGTGCGCTGGGCGCTGCCGAGCGTGGGGTGCCCGCGGTCCGCGAGGCACCGGGTGCGCCGGCGGCGCCCCCTCCCGGTGCTCCCTCCACGCCGCGGAGCACCTGCTCGAGCTCGATCGTCCGGTCGAGCAGCGCGAAGCGGACGAGGAGCGTCTCGAAGAGGAGTTGCTGCTGGCCGCTGCGCCGCAGGTGCGGCTCCACCTCGACGACGAGGTTGAGCATCCGAAGGAGGTCGCCGGCCGAGAAGCGACCGGCGCGCTTGGGCAGTTCCGCGCGCAGGTGCTCCGACACCTCCGGCAGCGCCCCGCCGAGGACCACGGCGAGTTGCGCGCGCAGCAACTCGGCGAAGTCCGCGAGCAGGATGCCGAAGTCCACGCCGTGGTCCGCGAGGCGGCCGACCGCGGCGAACACGTCCGCCGCCCGGCGTTCCGCCACGAGGTCGAGCAACGCGAGGTGTTCGTCCTCGTGTACGAGCCCGAGCGCCTCGCGTACGCGCGCGGCCGTGAGGTCGCCGCCGCCGAGCGAGAGCACCTGGTCGGTGAGCGAGAGCGCGTCGCGCATGGAGCCGTCGGCCGCGCGCGCGAGCATGCCGAGGGCGTCCGGCTGCGCGGTGAGCCCTTCGGCCTTGAGCACGGCGGCGAGGCGCTCGCGCACGTCGGCGGGGCCGATGCGCTTGAGGTCGAATCGCTGCATGCGCGAGAGCACCGGTGCGGCCGCCTGCTGGATCTTCTGCGGCTCGGTGGTGGCGAACACGAACACCACCCGCGGCGGCGGCTCCTCGAGGATCTTGAGGAGCGTGTTCCATGCCTCGCGCGTGAGCATGTGCGCCTCGTCCACGATGTAGACCTTGTAGCGGTCCTCGCCGGAGGGCGCGTACATCGCCCGCTCGCGGAGTTCGCGCGCGTCGTCCACGCCGCGGTTCGAGGCCGCGTCGATCTCCACCACGTCGAGCGAGGCGCCGCCGCTCCAGATGCGTTCGCAGGAGGGGCACTCGCCACAGGGCTCGCGATCCTCGCGGCGCCGCTCGCAGTTGAGGGCCATCGCCAGCACGCGGGCGAGCGTCGTCTTGCCGGTGCCGCGGGGCCCGCAGAGGAGGTACGCGTGGCCGAGCCGGTCGCCCGCGATCGCGTTGCGCAGGGTGTTCGCCACGTGGGACTGCACGGCGACGTCGGCGAACCGGCGCGGGCGGTACTTCCGGGCGAGCGCGAGGGACATGCGAGGAAACCTAGCCGCGCCGGGGGCCGCGCGTGCAACGGACGTGCGCGCCGTCGACGCCGCGACGGTCGCGGTGGAGGGCGCGGGGGCCGCGGCGGAAACGAGACGCGCGGGGAGCGCCCAAACCGGCCGCTCTCCCGCGCGAATGTTCCAGGCCTGACGAAGCGACGATGGACACCACGTACCGTTGCTGCCTTTCGGCCCTGGCGGGGTTGGTGGGCCGAAGCCCTCCGGGACCTGGAACACGTGAACGTTAGCGGGTCGCGCCGTGCGGTTCAATCCGTGCGCCCGGCACGCTTCCTGCGACCGCGTGCGCTATGGTGCGTTATCGTACGAGTGGCCGCGCCGCCCTGTCCCCAGCGTGGAGACCCGATGCCCGCGAGACCCCCCGCGCAGAACCCCCTGCTCCGCCTGGCCGACCTCGGCCAGAGCCCCTGGCTCGACTTCACCACGCGCGACCTCGTCCGCTCGCGGGCGCTGCGGCGCCTGGTGGCCGAGGACGGCGTGCGCGGGCTGACGACCAATCCGACCATCTTCGAGAAGTCGATCGCGAGCGGGAGCATCTACGACGCCGACATCATCGCGCTCGCCGAGGCGGGATTCGGGCCGGACGAGATCCTCGAGCGGCTGATGGTGGCCGAAGTGCAGGAGGCGTGCGACGTCTTCGAGCCGACCTTCCGTCAGACGATGGGACAGCATGGATACGTCTCGCTCGAGGTCTCGCCGCTGCACGCGCACGACACCGAGAGCACGGTGCAGCATGCCCGCCACCTCTGGGAGGTGGTGGGCCGCCGCAACCTGATGGTCAAGATTCCCGG
>JAOUHR010000225.1 GCA_029884515.1 Gemmatimonadota bacterium | reverse complement strand
CACCTCGTCGTCGAGCGTCACGCTCCCCGTGAGCATGGCGGCGGCGCACGAACGGCTCGGCGTGTCGAACGGGGTGACGGGGTTCGTCCTGCCCGCCGGCGCCACGCTCAACAAGAACGGCGCCGCGGTCTACAAGGCGGCGACCGCCGTCTTCCTCGCCCATCTCTACGGCCTCGACCTCGGCGCCGCGCAGCTCGTCACCATCGCGATCACCACCGTCGCCGCCTCGTCGGCCGGCGCGGGCGTGCCCGGCAGTTCGCTCGTGACCACGCTCATCGTGCTCAACGCCATCGGCCTCGGGCCGAACGCCGCCGCGGGCATCGCGCTGGTGGCCGGCATCGACCGCCCGCTCGACATGTGCCGCACCGCGGTGAACACCATGAGCAACCTGGTCGGCACGGCGTGGGTCGCGCGCAGCGAGGGTGAAGTGCTGCGATGACCGCGCAGACGATCAGCGAGAAGATCATCTCCGCGCACTGCGGTCACGCGGTGCGCGCGGGCGAGGTCGCCGTCTGCGACGTGGACGTGGTGGTCGGCACCGACGGGTCGGGGCCGTTGGCGATCGACTACTTCGCGCAGATGGGCGGCGCGCGGCTGCACGATCCCGGGCGCGTCTTCTTCTCGCTCGACCACTACGCCCCACCGACGACGGCCGGCACCCGCGCCTTCCACGACCGCATCCGCGAGTTCGCGGCGCGCCATGGGGCGACGGTGTTCGGGGTGGGAGAGGGGATCAGCCACCAGATCCTCGTGGAGCGCGGCATCGTGCGGCCCGGCCAGCTCGTGATCGGCGCCGACAGCCACACCGTGATGTGCGGCGCGCTCAACGCCTTCGCGATCGGCGTGGGCTCATCGGATCTCGCGGCGGCGATGCTCACGGGGCGGATCTGGCTCCGCGTGCCGGAGACGATCCGCGTGCGGCTCGCCGGGGCGCGACGCGCGGGTGTGGCCGCCAAGGATGTCGCGCTGGCGTTGGTCGGCGAACTGGGCGGCGAGGGCGCCAACTACCAGGCGATCGAGTTCACCGGTGACCTCGCGGCGTTCACGCTCGCGGACCGTCTGGTGCTGAGCAGCCTGCTCGTGGAGGCGGGCGCGAAGGCGGCGCTCTTTCCGCACGACGCGGTCACGGCGGCGTACCGGAAGGGGCGCGCTTCGTCGGGCGCAGCTACGGAGGCGGCGGTGGAGGCCGACCCGCGCGCGCAGTACGCGCGGGAGCTCGCGCTAGACCTCGCGTCACTCACGCCGCGCGTCGCGCGCCCGCCCGCCCCGGACGACGTGGTGCCGCTCGCGGACGTGGCAGGCGTGCCGGTGCAGATGGTCTTCATCGGCACCTGCACGGGTGGGCGCGTGCAGGACTTCCACGAGGCACTCCACGCGTTCGATCGTGCGGGCGGCCTCCTTGCACCAGGCGTGCAGCTCGTGCTCACACCGGCGTCGCAGGAAGTCCGCGCACGCCTGATCGCCGATGGGACCCTGTCGCGACTCGTCGCAGCGGGTGCCGTGGAGACCACGGCGGGGTGTGGCGCCTGTTGCGGCACGAGCGGCGTGATCCCCGGAGACGGCATGACCGTGCTCTCGACCGCGAACCGGAACTTCAGGGCGCGGATGGGGAATGCGACCGCGAGCATCTACCTCGCGTCGCCCGCGGTGTGCGGCGTCGCCGCCGCCACGGGCCGGATCCCCGGAGGACTCGCGCCATGATCATCGAGGGCCGCGCCCGGGTGCTCGGGGACGACATCAACAGCGACTACATCATCTCCTCGCGCCGGAAGCGCGAGACGATCGACGAGTCGCGGCTCAGGGAGTTCCTGCTCGAGTCGGTGGATCCGGCTTTCGCCGCCTCGGTGCGGCCCGGCGACATCCTCGTGGCCGGCCGGAACTTCGGCTGCGGCTCGGCGATGGAGACTGCGGTGACGGTGATCCTGGCCGCGGGGATGAGCGCGGTGCTCGCCCGCACCTTCGCGCGGAGCTTCTACCGGAACGCGATCAACAATGGGCTCGTGGTGGTCGAGTGCGATACCAGCGGGATCGCCGAGGGGAGTGGACTCGCGGTGCGCATCGACGCGGGGGCGGCGCGGGTGCAGGACATGGCGCGGGGGGTCGAGGTGATCGGTGCGCCGCTGCCGGCCGTGATGCAGCGGATCCTGGCGCGGGGTGGGCTGGTGGGGTTCCTGCGCGCGGGCGAGAGGCTCGGCTGAGGCGCGTACCCGCGCGCCGCGGTCCTACTGCCGGCGTCCTTCCCGCCTGCTGTCCGCGCTGGATCCGACCGGGAGTACGAACGTGACGAGTGGGACGAAGAGCGCCGCGATCAGCACGACGAGCGTAGCGAGCGCCGCCGGCAGCTCGAGGAGCTCCGCGACGCCGGCCGCCACCACCGCGACCGCGATCATCACCGCTGCATACACATAGTAGAGGCGGCGGGAGAGTCCACGTGGGCGCGGCTGGTCATCCGCCCGGCGCGTCGCTCCTGGTGCGCGCGCTGGCGGCACTGGCTGCGGGCGCTGCGGCGACGGGACGGCCGTGGGGCCGGGCGCGGGGATGGACTCCTCACCGCGACGGATCCTCTCGGCCAGGGCGCGCAGCTCCGCCGTCGGCTGCATCTTGAGCTCCTCGGCCATCCGCGCGACGAACGCGTTGTATTCCTCCAGCGCGCGGCCGCGCTGCCCCTCGTGCTCGAGCGCGGCCATCAACCGGGCGATCGAGGCTTCGTCATAGGGCGCCAGTCCCACCGCCTTCCGCGCGGAGAGATAGCCGCCGGTGTCGTCGCCTCGCGACTCGGCCTCGCGCGAGGCCTTCTTCGCGCTGCGCAGCGCGCGGTCGCGCAGCCGCTGCCGTTCGCCGTCGAGCCAGAGATCGAACGGCTGGCAATTCGCGACGTGGAAGGACTCCAGCAAGTCCCCCTGGTAGAGCGCGGCCGCCTTCGCGTGGTCGCCGGCTTCCGCGGCCGCCTCGAAGCGGAGCACGTCGCATTCCAGCTGGTCCGCGGCGATCCCGACCAGCTCCACCCCACGGGTGAGGACAACCTCCTCGCCGAGCGAACGGCGGAGGAAGGACAGGGCCTGGCTGAGCGCGCCGCGCGCGTGCGACTCATTGAGCTCCGGCCAGAACATGGCCAGGAGTTCGTCGCGCCGGTGCAGCCTGCTTGGACGACTCAGCAGCAGGTACGCCAGGAGGGCGAAGCGCTTCGGCTGCGCCATGACCGGAAGCACGCTCTGCCCGTCCGGTCCAGTGAGTTCGGTGTCGCCGAGCAACCGCATTTCGATGGGCACTGGGCACCTCCACTGCGCGGAGCCCGTCGATCGCCCGAGTCAGGCTCCGGTCAGGCCTGGGTCAGCAGACGGTCGCTGCACGGCCCGAGCCCGGTCATCCCCCTCGAATATGCTGGGCCTCGTACGAGCCGTCAATGCGATGACTCGTCCCATTCACACCCCACTCTCCAGGAGGGTCAGATGCGTTACTCCATCGGTTCCATCCTCGTTGCCGGCGCGCTCATCGCGAGCGCTGGTGCGGCGACCGCCCAGGCGCGCATGCGCCCGGCCACCGCAGGCGTGAGCGGGGGGATCGCGATGTGCTGCCTCTCGCGGCTCTCGGAGGCCGAGGCGGCGGAGATCGACGCCCGGATCGAGGACGCCGCCCTTCTGGCGCAAGAAGGGAAACTCGAGGAGGCGAGGAAGGCACTGAAGTCCGTGATCGCGGACCAGCAGAAGGTCGACGCCTATGCCAACCGCTCGCTGCGGGAACTGGCCGGCGTGCTGCTCGCGCTCGACCGCCCGCTCGAGGCAGCGGCCACGCTCAAGCAACTCGCGTGGCAAGCCGCACAGGCCGACGATCCCGAAACGGAACTCATGGCCTCGGTCGACGCAGCGGTCACCTACGCCCAGTTCGGGAAGCACGCGCGGGCGGGCGCTCTGATACCGCGGATCCGGCAGTTGCTCGACTCGCCGAGGATCCCGGAGGAGACACGGCGCATGGTCGCCTCACAGATCGTCTGGTGAAGTCGGCCGGGAAGGGCGGGGGCCCCGGGACCAGGTCCCGGGTCCCCCGCGTCGTGCACCGCCGGGTCGGGAAAGACCGTACCCGCCTTACATGGGACACCCGCTGACGGCCTGGCGCCCGCCGGCGCATGGTGCACACAGGCGAGCAGAACGCGGGGAGTCCCATGCGATCGGAATGGCGGGCCGGCATCCAGCAGCGCACACGCGGTGCGCTGCTGCTTCTTTGCAGTGGTGTCCTCGCAGGAGCCACGGCGTGCGACGGCGGATCGACGGGCCCCGGGAACCACGCCGACCCGCGCATCCGCTGGGTGGTGACGGTCGCACCCGGCATCTACTACGGGTCGCCCGCGCTGAGCGCCGACGAGCAGACGATCTATGTGGGCACCTCGATCGGGGTCATGGGCTCTCCGGCCACCACGCACTCGTTCAAGGCACTCTCCGCCTCGAACGGCGCG
>JAOUHR010000224.1 GCA_029884515.1 Gemmatimonadota bacterium | reverse complement strand
CGCGCCGAAGGAGAACGTCGCGAACATCAATGCCGGCCTGAGCTTCGACTTGGGCAGCGTGCTGGTGCAGCCGAATCTCGAAGCGCGCTTCTGGCAGGTGGACGGCGCGCGCGCCGGCCAGCTCACAAACATCGGTGCGCGGCTCCGCATCGGCGCCGGCACCTTCTCGTTCTACCCGGCGGCCGGCTACTCCACGGGCAACACCTATGACCTCACCTCCGGCGCCGCCGAGAAGATCACCGGGTTCCGCGGAAGCCTGACCATGCGGTGGAACTAGCGGGTCTCCACGTGACGGCCGCGCGCGATCGCGGCGCATGACCTGAGCGGCGCGAGTCCCGGCGCGGTTCCGCCCGGCACCGCGCCCACGGTATGTTAGGGGAGGGGAGCGAGGCGAGTGCCTGCACCCCTCCCCTCTCACATCTCCCCTCTTCCGTCTGTAGTCCTATGGCCGGCCACAGCAAGTGGAAGCAGATCAAGCACTACAAGGCGGCGACGGACAAGAAGCGCGGCGCGCTCTTCACCAAGCTGCTGCGTGAGATCACGGTGTCCGCGAAGGCCGGCGGCGGCGACCCGGCCGGGAACGCGCGCCTCCGCACGGCCATCGAGAACGCCAAGTCGCTCTCCTGCCCCAAGGAGAACATCGAACGCGCCATCCTCAAGGGGACCGGGGAGCTCGAGGGGGTGGACTACAGCGAAGTGCTCTACGAGGCCTACGGGCCGGGCGGCGTCGCCCTCATGATCCAGGCGCTCACCGACAACCCCACCCGCACCGTCGCCGACATCCGCGCCAAGCTCTCGCGCGGGGGCGGCAACCTCGGGTCCACCAACTCGGTCTCGTTCCTCTTCGATCGCAAGGGCCAGATCTTCGTGCCCACCAACGGGCTCGGTGAGGACGCGGTGATGGAGAAGGTGCTCGAGTCGGGCGCCGAGGACCTCGCCAGCGAGGGGGACCAGTTCGTCATCACCACGGCGCCCTCGGACCTGCACGCGGTGAAGCAGGCCCTCGAGGCCTCTGGCCTCGTCGCCACCGAGGCCGAGCTCGCCTGGATCCCGATCACCACGGTGAAGGTCGAGGGCGAAACGGCGGAGCAGCTCATCAAGCTGCTCGAGACCATCGAGGACCTCGACGACGTGCAGAAGGTGGACGCGAACTTCGACATGGACGTCTCGGGGATATCCGCCGCGTGACGGCCACTGCCGGCCGCCGCGCGTGCTGATCCTCGGCATCGATCCGGGCACCGCGGTCACCGGCTATGGCGTGGTGCGCGCCGGCGTGACGACGACGCTCGTGGAGTGCGGGGTGATCCGCACGAGGCCCGACCGTCCGCTGCCTGAGCGCCTGCGCGAGATCGCGGAGGGGGTGCGTGAACTCATCGCGCGGCATCAGCCCGACGCGATGGCGGTGGAGGACGTCTTCTACGCCCGCAACGTGCGCACCACCCTCGTGCTCGGCCACGCGCGCGGCGTGATCCTGCTCGCAGGCGCCGAGGCGGCAGTCGAGATCCACGAGTACGCGCCGGCGGAGATCAAGAAGGCGATCGTCGGCACCGGTGTGGCGACCAAGACCCAGGTGCAGTTCATGCTCACCAAGCTCCTCCGCCTGAAGGACGCACCGCACCCCAGCGACGCCGCGGACGGCGTCGCCGCCGCCCTCACCTGCGCCATGCGCCTCCCGCTCGCGCGCGCGGTGGCCGCGACCCGGCGATGATCTCGCGCATCCAGGGTACGCTCCTCTCGCACACCCTCGACCGCATCGAGGTGCTCACCGCGAGCGGGCTCGCATACGAGGTGCTCGTGCCGCTGAGTGTGCTGGAGACGCTGCCGCGCCCCGGCGACGAGATCGCACTGCATACCGCGATGGTGGTGCGCGAGGATGCCTGGCTCCTCTTCGGGTTCGCGAGCGCGGCGGAACGGAAGCTCTTCCACCGGCTCACCGCGACCACCGGAGTCGGCCCCGCGCTCGCGATGAACCTCATCTCCACGCTCACCGGCGACCGCCTCGTGCGCGCGATCCGCGAGGGTGACCTGGTCGCCCTCACCCGCGTGCCGCGGGTGGGGAAGAAGCTCGCCGAGCGGCTCGTGCTCGAGTTGCGCGACAAGCTCGACGGCGGCGGCGATGCGCCCGCGGGCAAGGCCGCGCCAGGCAGCGGCCCCGGTGCGGACGCCATCCGCGCGCTCGTCGCGCTGGGCTACGCGAGCGCAGACGCCGAGCGCGCCGTGCGCGCCACGCTCGAGGACGCGCCCAAGGGCGAGAGCACCGCCGACCTCATCCGGCGTTCGCTCGCGGCGGTGGCGAAGTAGATTCCCGCATCATGACGCGCGCGGAGATTACCACCCCCGAACCGCTGCCCGACGAGTCGGTCGTCGAGCTCTCGCTCCGCCCGCAGCGGCTGGCCGAGTTCATCGGGCAGGGCAAGGTGAAGGACGCGCTGCGCATCT
Organism: Gemmatimonadota bacterium; assembly: GCA_029884515.1. GTDB lineage: Bacteria > Gemmatimonadota > Gemmatimonadetes > Gemmatimonadales > Gemmatimonadaceae > Pseudogemmatithrix. The sequence continues at coordinate 2,015 of JAOUHR010000224.1, read as the reverse complement.
TCATCGACGCCGCCGTGGCGCGGCGCGAACCGCTCGACCACACGCTCCTCTTCGGCCCACCGGGGCTCGGCAAGACGACGCTCGCCGAACTGATCGCACGCGAGATGGGGGTGAACCTGCACACCACCTCGGGACCCGCGCTGGAGAAGCCGGGCGACCTGGTGGGCACGCTCACCAACCTGCGCGAGGGCGACGTCCTCTTCATCGATGAGATCCACCGGCTGCGGCCCACGATCGACGAGTTCCTCTATCCGGCGATGGAGGACTCGAAGATCGACATCCGGCTCTCCGAGGGTCCCAAGGCGCAGACCATCACGATGCCGATCGAGCGCTTCACGCTGATCGGCGCGACGACGCGTCTGGGGATGCTCACGGCGCCGCTGCGCGCGCGCTTCGGGATCGAGCTCCGGCTCAACTACTACCCGTCGGAGGAGATCGAGGAGATCGTCCACCGCACCGCCGCGGTGCTGCAGGCGGGGATCGACGCGGACGGGGCGCACGAGCTCGCCCGCCGCGCGCGCGGCACGCCGCGGGTGGCCAACCGGCTGCTCCGCCGCGTGCGCGACTTCGCGCAGGTGAAGGCCGAGGGGCACATCACCAAGGCGGTCGCGCGCGAGGCGCTCGCGATGCTCGACGTGGACGAGTTCGGACTCGACGAGATGGACGCGCGGCTGTTGCGCGCGATCATCGAGAAGTTCGAGGGCGGCCCGGTGGGCGTGACGACCATCGCCGCGGCGGTGGGCGAGGACGCCGACACACTCGAGGAGGTGTACGAGCCCTTCCTCGTGCAGAACGGCCTGCTGCAGCGCACGCCGCGTGGCCGGGTCGCGACCGCGATGGCCTATCGGCACTTCGGGTACACGGTGCCCTCCCCCGCGCCAGGCGCGGAGGGACCGCAGGCGGACCTGTTCTGACGCCGGTCCGCACCGGGCGACGCACGGCGGACTACGAGTTCTCGCTCCCACCCGATCGCATCGCCCAGACGCCCGCCGCGCGGCGTGACGAGAGCCGCCTGATGGTGGTGGATCGCGCCGCGGGGAGCGTCTCACACCACACCTTCGCGGAGTTGCCGCGGTTCCTTCGCGCGGGCGACGCGATCGTGCTCAACACCACCCGCGTCTTCCGAGCGCGATTGCTCGGCACGCGCGACGGATCCGGCGCGCCAGCGGAGGTGCTGCTGCTGCGCGAACACGCGGATGGCACGTGGGAGGCGATGGTGCAACCGAGTGCCAAGCTCAAGCCCGGGCGCGTGGTCGAACTGGCGCAGGGGTTCACCGCAGAGATGCTCGGGAGCACGGCGCGTGGCACGCGTCTCGTGCGACTGAGCGTGGCCGGGACCGCCGCCGCGGTGCATGCCGCGATCGCCACGCACGGGCATGTCCCGCTGCCGCCCTACATCTCGCGTGCGGACACCGCGACCGACGAGGAGCGCTACCAGACGGTCTTCGCGCGCGAGGAGGGCTCCGTCGCCGCGCCCACCGCCGGCCTCCACTTCACGCCTGAACTCCTCGCGGCGCTCGCCGACCGAGGGGTGTCGCGCGCGGAGGTGCTGTTGCACGTGGGCGCCGGCACCTTCAAGCCCGTCGACGCCGAGGATCCCTCCGAGCACGTGATGCACGAGGAATGGTTCCGCGTGACCGAAGACGCCGCGGACCTGCTCAATGCGACGCGCGCGCGCGGCGGGCGGATCTGCGCAGTGGGCACCACCGCGCTCCGTACGCTGGAGTCGGTGCTCCGCGCCGACGGACGATTCCGCGCCGGCACCGGCGAGACCGCCATCTTCATCCGCCCGCCGCAGCGGCCGCATTCGGCCGACCTCCTGCTCACGAACTTCCACCTGCCGCGCTCCACCCTGCTCATGCTCGCCGCGGCCGTGGCCGGCTACGCGCTCACGATGCACGCCTACGACGTCGCGGTGCGTGAGGGCTACCGCTTCTACTCGTACGGCGACGCGATGCTGATCACCTGATGGCCGAGTTCACGTTCGCGATCGACGCCACCGAGGCGCGAGCGCG
>JAOUHR010000223.1 GCA_029884515.1 Gemmatimonadota bacterium | reverse complement strand
CGCCCAGCGATCGAGGAGTTCGGTGACGCGGGCGATGTGCGCCGCCCGCTTCTCTCCCACCCGCGCCCAAGCGGGCATCACCAGCGGCCTGCGCGTCATCGGGTGTCTCCCGTGATGCGTTGCGCGAGGTCCGCCAGTTCGGCGACCACGTCGCGCAATGCGGTGGTGGAGTGCTCGAGCGCCCGGAGCGCGGTCGCCTGGTCCGCCGCCGCCGCCGCGACGCGCGTGGCGCCGCCGCGGTTGCGGCTGGCGATCTCCGCCACGCGCTGCATCCGCTCCCGGAGCCGCGCGACGTCGGCGCCCTGATCATCCGCGGAGCCGGCGATGCGGGCGGCGTGTCCCGCCGCGCCGGCCGTCGCGGCGAGGATCGTGCCGAGGGCCCCGCGCGCGCCGCCCGACAGTGTCTCGGCGTCGCCGACGAGGCCCTCGCCGCGCTCCATCAGGGCCGCGGTCTCCCGCATGCGCTGCTCGAAGTCGCGCAGCACGCCGGTGGCGTCGTCGGCCGCACGGCCGCTCTCCTCGGCCAGCTTGCGCACTTCGTCGGCCACGACGGCGAACCCGCGCCCCTCGTGGCCAGCCCGCGCCGCCTCGATGGCGGCGTTGAGCGCGAGCAGGTTGGTCTGCACGGCGAGTTCGCGGATCACCGCGATGAACCCCGCCACCTGTCGGGTGGACTGCGCGAGCGCGGCCACCCGGTCGGAACCCTCGGCTACGAACTTCTTCGCGCCCACGAGCCGCTCGAGCGCCGAGTCCACCGTGCCGCGATACTGCTCGGCGATGGCGCTCGCCTTGCGCGTCTCCTCGTGCGCGATGCGCGCGTCGGAGGCTGCCGCGGTGGACCGGTCGCTGAGCGCGGCGGTGACCTCGAGGCCGCGCGCCATCTGCTCCGATTCGTCGAGTACTGCCCGGCCGATCTCGGCGGCGGTGTGCGCGACCGCCTCGCTCTCGCCGCGCAGGGTGCGCGCGGAGGTGGTGAGGGTCTGCACCTCGCGCGTGATGCGCTCCACCGTGGCGAGCAGTGGTTTGCGCAGGTCGATCACGTGGATCGTGGTCGCCATCTGGTTGGCCACGCGTCGGATGAGCGTGGCCTCCTTCTGGCCGTACGACTCGCGCTTGTGCGTGTCCAGCTCGAGCACGCCGATCACGCGGCCGCCGAGGCGGAGCGGCACGACGGCGCGCGAGGCCGCCTCGGGCAGCGGCCGCTCGACGCGCGGATCGCGGTCCGCGTCGCCGAGGAACACGGGACGCCCGGTCTCGAGCACCTCGCGGCGGAGGGAGGCGCCGTCGGAGGGTGGCGGCTCCGGAGCGGGGAGGAGCCCGGTGCCCGAACGGTAGATCAGCGCGAGGTCGTCACCGACGGTGCGGAGCACGCGCATCTCGCGCCACTCGAGGAGGCGGTGCGCGAGCTCCTCGATCTTGTGGATCGCCTCGCCGAGCGACCCGTCGGACGACCCGACGAGCTCGATCGTGAGCACGGTATTCATCTCCTCGGCCGCGATGCTCTCCTCGAGGATGCGTCGCAACAGCAGGCCGGCGAAGGCAAGGACCACGACGACGACGGCCGCGCCGACCCAGCCGAGGAAGGCCTGCGCGAGCAGCAGCGCCGAAAGGGCCACCGAGCCCGAGCCCAGCGCGATCACCTCGTAGCGCAGGATCAAGGACCGCTCCTCGGGCAGGAGCTTGTCCCGCAACAGGAGCGTGAAGTACGCGAGCGTGCGGCTGACGAGGAACTGGACGAGGATGAAAAGCGCGATGGCCGGGACGCTCGTGCCGTCCACCACCAGGGGGTCCGCGCCGAGGGGCTCGCGCGACCAGGCGTACCAGCCGAACGCCACGAAGAGCGCGATCACCTCGCGCGAGGCGTTGTTCCAGGCCGCCGTGGCATCGCGGCGAAGCCAGATCCGGTCTGCCACGGTGACGCCCGCGGCGATGGCGAGCGCCGTGGCCACCGGCCCCAGCACGAGCGTGCCCGCCACGGCCACCATGCCGACGAGTTGCACCGCGGCGTACTTGGTGACCGGTAGCTGCGCGCGCCTCAGCAGCGCCGTCGCCAGCGCGAGCGGCAGGATCCAGGGCAGCTGCAGCACCCACTGCGAGGTGAAGACGACGCCGCCGGCGAGGAGCACGACGCCCACGAAGGGAACGCCGAGTCGATAGGCCTCTAGCACGCGCTTCACGATGCCCCCACCGCGCGCGCGTCGAGTCCGTCGCGCAGCGACCGCACCAGGTCGAGCGCGGCGTCCACGCTCGTCTCGGCGGCGCGCACGAGCGCGCTGCCGACCACGATGCCGTCGGCGAGCGCGCCCACTTCGCGTGCGTGCTCCGCACGCGAGATGCCGAATCCGACGCAGATCGGCAGGTCGCAGACGCGGCGCAGCTTGGCGATGCTCGCCGGCAGCTCCGCGGCGATCGAATCCTGCATGCCGGTCACGCCCATCCGGCTGATCAGGTAGACGAACCCACGGCCATGGCGCGCGATCTCCGCCATCCGCGCGTCGGGCGTGGTCGGCGCGACGAGCCGCACGAACTCGAGCGGCCCACTCCCGAGCCAGGCCTCCCGCTCCGGGTCGGCCCCCACGGGAAGGTCCGTGATGAGCACGCCGTGCACGCCCGCGCGCGCGGCGCGCGCCAGCACGTCCGGCCCCGCGGCCATCACCGGATTGAGATAGGTGAAGAGCACCACCGGCACCGTGGGCCGCGCCTCGGACACGAGGGCGAGTGCGCCATCGAGCGTCATCCCCTGGTCGAGGGCCTGCTGTGAACTGCCCTGGATCACCGGGCCGTCGGCCAGCGGGTCGGAGAACGGCACGCCCACCTCGAGCACATCCGCTCCCGCCGCCGGGAGCTCACGGAGCAGGCGGAGGGAGGCCGCCCGGTCGGGATGTCCCGCGGTGACATAGCAGACGAGCGCGCGGCGGTCCGCCGCGCGCAGCGACGCGAGATGCTCCGACAGCACGGTGCTCAGAGGAAGTAGTCCCCGACCCGGATCCCGTACCGTTCAGGGTCGCCCGTCTTGATGATCGTGCGGCGGAAGGCCCCGGATTCGTCGCGTTCTGCGAGGTCCGCGACGTCGCCCGGGTACTGCACGTTGCCCAGTGGATCGCTGACGATCCGCACGAGCGGTCGCGAGACCATCTCGGCGATCGGGTTCGGCGCATGCACCACCGCGAGCTCGAAGGTGTCGAGCACCACGAACGTGCCCACCGGATAGACGCCGAGCAGGGCGACGAAGGCCTTCACGATCACGGGGTCCATGCCGCGCCGCGGGTTGTCGCGCATCTCTTGCAGCACCGTCGCGGGGTCAAGGGCCTCGGAGGCGTACACCCGGCGCGTGGTCGCCGCATCGAAGCCGTCGGCGACCGCGACGATCTTGCTGTAGAAGGAGATCTCGTTCATCCGGAGCGACCGCGGATAGCCAGTCAGGTCGCGCTTCATGTGATGCTGGTATGCCACCAGCATCGACCGGTACGGGAACTCCGACTGCTCGCGCAGCTGGAAGAGCGCCAGCACGCCGAGCCATGGGTGCGCGGCGACGAGGCGCCACTCATCCTCGGTGAGTTGCTCTGGCTTCTGGATGATGTCGAGCGGGACGCGCGACTTGCCGATGTCGTGGAAGAGCCCGGCGAACCCGAGGTCATAGAGCTGGAGCCGCGTGAGGCCGAGGCGGCGGCCGAGCGCCACCGCGAAGATGCAGACGTTCACGCAATGCGTGAACGTGTAGTCATCGTAGTCGCGGATGGTCGTGAGTCCCATCAACGACGTCTCCTCGGCGAGGATCTGGTCCACGATGCCCTGCACCACGCGCTTGATCTTCTTGGTGTTCGGGCTCTGCCCCAACCGGACCGAGTTGATCACCTCGCGCGTGGTGTTCACGGACTTCTGGTAGGTGCGCTTGGCGCGCTCCTTGGCCTCCTCCGCGTCGGCGGGGTCGTCCACGCTGTCCGAGGGGGGCGAGAGCTGGAAGACCGTCACGTCCGTCTCGACCAGCCTGCGGAGCAAGGTCTCGAAGCGGTCCGACGGCGTGCGTCCCTGCGGCGCGGAGAGGAACGAGAGCAGGATCGTCCAGTCGCGGAGCTCGGGCCGCTGGTTGAAGTGGATCGTCCCGACGCCGGCGTCGCGACACCGGCCGAGGATGTACGAGAAGCTCGCGTAGTTGTCGAGGTCCAGCTTCATCCGGGTGGAGTTCAGGAAGAGGAAGTCCCCCGCCAGCCGGAACTCGCACTCGCCCTCCCCGACCATCAGCTCGTTCGCCAGCGCCGCCAGGTCCTCGAGCGCCTTCTGCACCACCGCGTTCTCGACCGGGTACATCTTGAGGTTGCGGAGCGCGACGTAGAACGCCAGCACGAAGTTGCGGCCCAGCCTGCGGACCGCGCCTTCGGCGAGCCCGGTCACCGAGAGCCCTTGCGTGTCGCGCGCGACGGACTGGCGCGCAGTCCCGGTCGGCGGCGTGCCCCCTGGC
>JAOUHR010000222.1 GCA_029884515.1 Gemmatimonadota bacterium | reverse complement strand
CGAGGGATACGACGTCGTCTACGTGCGCCGCACGCGTCGGAAGGAGCCGCTCTGGCTGCGGGCCAGCTACCACGTGGCGTACCGCATGATCGCCCGCCTCTCGAAGATCGCGCTGCCGGTGGATGCGGGCGACTTCGCGCTGCTCTCGCGCCGGGCCATCGATGCGGTGCGCGACCTGCCGGAGCGCCAGCGTTACCTGCGTGGCCTGCGGAGCTGGGTGGGGTTCCGTCAGACGGGGCTGGAGGTCGAGCGCGCCGCGCGCGCTGCGGGGCGGAGCAAGTACTCCGTGCGCCGCCTGATCGGGCTCGCACTCGACGGCGCGTTCGCGTTCTCCACGGCTCCGCTGCGTTTCATCGGCGTGATGGGCGGGCTCGTGCTCGTGGGCTCGGTCGCATTCTCGATCTTCGCCGTGTACGCCAAGCTCGTGCTCGGGCGTTCCCCCGCCGGCTTCACCGCCCTCACCGTGCTCGGCACTCTCGTGGGCGGCATGATCCTCCTCTCCCTCTGGATCATCGGCGAGTATGTGGGCCGCATCTATGAGGAGACCAAGCGGCGTCCCGTGTACCTCGTGGACCGGGTGGTGCGCTCGGCCGGCACCGCGGCGCGCTGATGGACGCGGGCTACGCCGCGCGGTACGCGGACCTCTATCGCCGGCACTGGTGGTGGCGCGCACGTGAAGCCTACCTCCTCAGGGAGCTCGCCCGGCATCTCGAACCGGGCTCCGCGGGCCAGGTGCTCGACTTCGGCTGCGGCGACGGCCTCTTCCTCCCACTTCTCGCGCGCTACGGGGAGCCGTACGGCATCGAGCCGGACGTCGCCTTGCTCGACCCGGCCGGCCCTTGGCGCAGCCGCATCAGCACCGAACCGATCACGCACGTCGGGAGCGAGGCCGGCCGGTACGGCCTGATCGTTGCTCTCGACGTGCTCGAGCACCTTCCCGATCCGGTTGTCGCGATGCGCGAACTGGCGCTCCGCCTGCGACCGGGAGGGATCTTCGTCGCCACGGTGCCGGCGTTCCAGTCGCTCTGGACAGCGCACGACGACGTCAACCATCACCATCGCCGGTATCGTCGCCAGGAGATCGAGGCGCTCGTGCGCGGGAGCGGGCTCACCGTGCTCCGGTCGCGCTACTTCTTCGTCTGGCTCGCGGTGCTCAAGTGGATCGTCGTGCGCAAGGAGCGGTTGTTCGGCGCGAAGCCCGAGCCCGCCGCCGTCCCGTGGGCGCCCGTGAACGCGATCGCACATGCGCTCGCGCGCGCCGAGCAGGCGGTGATCGGCGACGCGGAGCCGCCGTTCGGGAGCTCGGTGATCGTGGTGGCGCGCGCACCGGCCTGACGTGGCATTGGGTGGCGGGCCTTCAACGACCCCACGCGGTTCCGCTCAGCAGAGGTGCACCGCCATCGCCTTGAACGTCGCCACCACCGCGAGCCCGGGCTCGATCGCCAACTCGTGCGCGGAGCGGGTGGTGAGCGCGGCGATGAGCGGCGTGCCGCGCACGTCCACCGTCACGCGGGTGAGTGCGCCGAGTGACGCGACCTCGGTGACGCGCCCGGCGAAGCGATTCCGCGCGGAGTCGTGCGCGTGGTCGCGCGCGATGGTGATCTCCTCGGCGCGGATGACGGCGTGGCCGGCGCCCGCCGCGAAGTCGCCCACCGCGTAGAGCGTCAGCCCTTCGGTCTGGAAGGCGAAGGCGCGGTGTCCGTGCGCAAGGTCGGCGGGCCGGCCGTCGACCCAGTCTGGCGCGGCCTCGCCCAGGTCCCGCGCCGTGCCGCTGAAGATGTTCTCCGCCCCCAGGAACTCGGCGACGTATGGCGAGGCCGGGCGGCGGAACACTTCGGCGGGCGTCCCCGCCTGCAGCACGCGCCCACCGTCCAACAGGATCGCCTGGTCGCCGAGCATGCCGGCCTCAGCGAAGTCGTGCGTGACCTGCAGGGTGGTGAGCCCCCACTCACGGTGCAGGGCGCGCACCTCGCGACGGATGAGCGTGCGCCGGCGCGGGTCGAGCGCGCTGAAGGGCTCGTCGAGGAGGAGGAGTCGCGGCCGGCGTGCGAGGGCCCGCGCGAGCGCGACGAGCTGGCGCTCGCCGCCCGAGAGGCCGCGCACTTCACGGCCGAAGAGCGCCGTGACACCCATCCGGTCCGCGGCCTCGCGCAACGTGCCATCGTCCGCCGCGCCGTAGGCCACGTTCGCACGCACGGTGAGATGCGGGAACAGGAAGGCATGCTGGTACACGAGGCCCACGCCGCGCGACTCCGGGGGCGCGCTCCCCATCTCCACCCCACTGAGCGTGACGCGGCCACCGATGGGGGCGAGGAGCCCCGCGACCACCTCCAGCAAGGTCGTCTTGCCGGAGCCCGCAGGTCCGATCACCACGCCATACTCGCCACGGCGCACTTCGAAGCTCACGCCGTCGAGGCGGAAGCGTCCCTTGCGTGCCGTGACACCCTCGAGGCGAATCATCGCTGGCAGGGTCGAGGCGTGCGCGTCATCGTTCGTCGGGCCGCGAGGTGCGGAGCGCGCGGAGGAGCGTGAGCGGCACGAGCGCCAGCAGCGCGAGCACCGCAGCCACGGGGAGCGCCTCAGAGAGGCCGAAACTCGTGAACCGGTCGTAACTCAGGACGCTGGCGACCTTGGGGTTGTAGGTGAGGATCACGATCGCGCCGAACTCGCTCACCGCGCGCGCCCACATCACCACGGCCGACGCGAGCAGCCCCCGGCCCGCGAGTGGGAGCGTCACTCGCCGGAACGCGCGCCAGGGCGGGTCGCCGAGCGTGCGGGCGACGCCCTCGTAGCGCGGATCGACCTTCGCGAAGGCCTCGCGCGCGCCGCTCACGAAGAGGGGCGCCGAGACGAAGAGCATCGCGGCGATGATCCCGAGCGGCGTCCCGACGATGCGGAGTCCGAGGTCGAGCGCGGCACCGCCCACGGCGCTCTCGCGCCCGAGCAAGAGCAGGAGCGCGATGCCGGCGACAGGATGCGGGACCAGGAGGGGGAGGTCGAGCACCGCCGAGAGCACCGCGCGGCCCGGGAACTCGCGCCGCGCGAGCACGAAGGCGAGCGGCGTTCCGCAGACCACGCCCACCAGCGTCGCGGCGGTCGCGGTGAACGCGGTGAGCAGCAGCGACGACCGCAGCTCGGCGTCGGAACCGAGCCGCCGCAGTCCCTCCGCTCCGCCGGCGCTGACCAACTCGGCGATCGGCGCGGCGAGGAAGAGGAGCAGGAGCGAACCCGCGAGCGCGGCGACCACGCTCGCGAGGCGCTGGGCACCGCGGTGCGGGTCGGCGCGGAGGGGAGGCCCCGGGTCCTTCGCGGCGGGACGCGGCGCGTCGTTCACGGGAACCGTGCGGCGCCGTCCGGCGGCAGCAGAGCGGCGAGCCAGTCGCCCGGATCACCATCGGCGCGCGGATGCTCCAGCGCGTCGAGCCCCTCCCGGCGGAGGATCTCGCGGCCCTCGGTCGAGAGCAGGAAGCTCGCGAACCTGATCCCCAGCGCCCGATGCGGTGCGGCGCGCGGCACCGCGAACGCGTACACGATCGGCGCGCCAGTGAAGGTGACGTGGGCGCCGTTGGTCGCGCCGCGCACGGCCACGGAGGCGTTGGCGTAGACCGCGGCGCGATCCACCGACGAGAGATCGACCTCGTCCGGGAGCGTCAGATAGCGCAGCCCGGTGCCCTTGGCCATGGACTCGTACGACCAGATGTAGTCGAACTCCCCGGCTTGCAGCAGGCCGACGAGATCGGCCTCCTTGGGCCGTACGTTGCGCGGTGGACTCGCCCGCTCGAGCCGCGCCGCCAGGCCGCGATCACCAACGAGCCGCTCGGTGAGCTGCCAGACGAGCAGGGTGCGATAGCCGTTCGGGTCGAGCTCCGGATCGGACCGCCCGACCTCGACGCCGGGCCGCAGCATCACACGCCACCAGTTCGCGGCTGAGATCTCGTTTGCGAAGCGCGACCTGTCGGTGAAGGCGAGGACCATGCGGTTGCGTGCGAACTCCACATACCCGTCCACGTGCGCGGGCATGAGGTAGCGCGGGAACACATCGGCGTCCGCGAGCGCGATGAGGTCGGGGACATTGCCGAGCTCGGTGAGCTTGCGCGCGGTCTCGAGCGAGCCGGCGCTCTCCTGGGCGACGGCCACGCCTTCGCGCCGTGCGAAGGTGTCGAGCGCGGCGCGAAGCGGGCGCGCGAGGCTCCCGGCGTTGAACACCACGAGTGGGCCGTCCGTCGCGGACGTCGCCGCGCCACCGCACGCGAGGCCCGCGCTGCAGGCGACGCTCGCGGCGAGGGCGAGGGCTCCACGAACCACGAATCCGCGCGATCGCATCGCCCGTAGTGTCGCGAGCCGCGGTCATCGGCACCAGTCCCGGGCTCTATATTCCGTGTTCCATCGCCCTCCACGCCGGGATCCCATGACCGAACTCGCCCTCGAGATCCAGGGCATCGCGAAGAGCTTCGACAAGCACGTCGCCGTGCGCG
>JAOUHR010000005.1 GCA_029884515.1 Gemmatimonadota bacterium | reverse complement strand
TCCGCACGGAGACGTACGCCACGCCCGAGTCGAAGCTCGATGCGTCGATCTGGCTGACGCGCCCGAAATCCGGCATCTCCTTGGGCGTCACGTTCGTCCACGTCTTGCCGCCGTCGCGCGTCACGTGGATCAGGCCGTCATCCGAGCCGGTCCAGATCACGTTCACGTCGCGCTTGCCCGGTCCGACGGAGAAGATCGTCGCGTAGACCTCGGGCCCGTTCATGTCGCCGGTGATCGGCCCGCCCGACTTCTCGAGCGTCTTCGGGTCGTGGCGCGTGAGGTCGCCGCTCAGCGCGGTCCAGTTGCGGCCACCGTCGGTGGTCATCCAGAGCCGCTGCGAGGAGACGTAGAGCCGCTTCGGGTCCACCTTGGAGAAGATGATCGGGTACGTCCACTGCCAGCGTTCCCTGATGTCCTTGGACGGCTCGCCCGAGTAGAACCAGGGATACGGGTTCACCTCGCGCGAGAGGCCCGTGCGATGGTTGTACTTGTCGAGGTAGCCGCCGTTGTTCGTGCCCGAGTAGAAGAGGTCCGGGTCGAGCGGGTCCGGCGCGATGTAGCCGGGCTCGCCGCCACCCACGTCGTACGCGACCGCCATGCCGCCCGAGGCCGGGTCGTTGTAGCCAGGTCCGGGACCGCCGCGATTCCCACCCGCGCCCGGTGCACCGCCGCCGCCCCGCCGGAAGCCGCCCTGGTTCAGGTTCCAGTTGTACGGCACGCAGAGCGTGGAGTTGTCCTGCTGCGAGCCGCACACATGGAAGGGGATGTGGGTCGTGGTGATCACGTGGTACCACTGCGCCGTCGGGAAGTCCTGGTCGGTCCAGTTCCCGCCGGTGTCCGTCGAGATCGCCCCACCGCCATCGTTCGCGTCCACGAGGTGCGCCGGGTCGTCCGGGTCGATCCAGAGGTCGTGGTGGTCGCCGTGCGTGCCGTTCCCCACGGACTGGAGCGTCTTGCCCTGGTCGGCGGAACGGAACAGCGAGGTGTTCTGCGCATAGACCACGTCGGCGTTCTGGTGGTCCGCGAAGACGTTCGTGTAATAGAAGGACCGCTGCCGGATGCTCCGGTTCTCGTTCTTGAGGGTCCAGGTCGCGCCGCCGTCGTCGCTCATGAAGAGCCCGCCGTTGTCATTCTCGACGAGCGCATAGACGCGCTGCGGGTTGGCGGCCGTGAGCGCGACGCCGATCCGGCCCACGAGCCCCTGCGCGGGGAGCCCCGGGTTGCGCGTGATCTCCTTCCAGGTCTCGCCCCCGTCGGTGCTCTTGAAGAGCCCGCTCCCGGGGCCGCCGCTCGACATCTGGTACTCCTTCCGGTACGCCTCCCAGAGCGCGGCGTACATCACGCTCGGGTTCGTGCGGTCGATCGCGATGTCGATCGCGCCCGTCCTGTCATCACGGTAGAGCACCTTCTTCCACGTCTTGCCGCCGTCGGTGGACTTGAAGACGCCGCGCTCCGTGCTCGGCACGCTGTACCTGCCGAACGAGGCGACGAACACGATGTCGGGGTTCGTCGGATGGATGCGGACCTTCGAGATGCCGTCGCTCTGGCCGAAGCCCACGTGCGCCCACGTCTTGCCGGCGTCGGTGCTCCTGTAGACGCCGTCGCCCGGCATGATGTTGCCGCGGATCGCCGTCTCGCCCATCCCGATGAACACGAGGTCGGGGTTCGACTCGCTCACCGCCACCGCGCCCACCGAGGCCGAGCGCACCTGCCCGTCCGTGACGGGGAACCAGGTGGAGCCGCTGTCCATCGTCTTCCAGAGCCCGCCGCCCACGGCGCCGAAATACGCCTCGGCGCGCCGGCCCTTCACGCCGCTCGCGGCGATCGAGCGCCCGCCACGGTCCGGGCCGATGTTGCGCCACTTGAAGTTGGCGAGGAAGGCCGAGTCGAGCGTGACCGGCTCGAAGCCCTGCTGCAGCGCGGCGGGCGTGGCCGCAGTGGCGCCCAGGGCGAAGAGGAGCGGGATGCCGAGCGTGACGAGAGGGCGGTGGACGGACATGGGGGGTATTGGGGTGTGAGGAACGGCCGCGCGACGCTGCGCGCCACCTGACAACGTTGCGACGCGGTTGGGCGTTGGGCTACCCCGCGCTCAGACCTTGAAGTGGATCCCGCGCTTGTCGAGCACCCAGAGGATGCCGAGCCAGAGCAGCACGAACGAGAGCGCGAAGGCGAGCGAGGCGTTCTTCGGCGCCAGCCACGAGGCGAACAGCTCGCGATGCACCACCGCCTGTACGGCCGTGGGCGCGCCATGGTAGTCCACCTTCCAGAGCGTGTAGATCAGGCGCGCCATCATCCCCGATCCCACGAAGGCGATGATCGGGTTCACGCCGTAGATCACGAAGGGCCGTGTCCACCACCGGATGCGCTGCACGTCGGTGATCCAGAGGACCGTGGCCAGCGACACGGCCGCCATGCCCGCCGTGAAGAGCACGTAGCTCGAGGTCCAGAGCGACTTGTTGATCGGGAACGACCAGTTCCACATGAGCCCGGCCATCATCCCGAGCGCGCCGACGGCGAACATCGCGGCGAGCCGTTCCGGGAGCGGCCGGGCGCTCCGGATCCAGCGCCCGCAGAACACACCGAGCATCGCGGTGCCGATCGCCGGGATCGTCGAGAGCACGCCCTCGGGGTCCCACGTGCGGCTCTGGCTCCACAGGTGCCCGTCGAGCAGCGCCCGGTCCACCCACGCCGCGAGCGTCCGGCTCGGCTCGTCGAGCCAGTCGGCGCCGAGGCCCTCCTGCCCCGGCACCGGGAGCAGGGTCATCGCGAACCAGTAGCCCAGGAGGAGCGCGCAGAGGATCCCCACCTGCCGCTTGAGCGACCCCCGCAGCGTGAGGAGCGCCGCGCAGATGTACACCACGCCGATGCGCGCCAGCACGCCGGGGATCCGCATCTGCGTGAAGCGCGTGAGCGGATAGAAGGGGAACCACCCCATCGCCCAGCCGAAGAGCACGATGAGCGCGCCGCGGCGGAGGATCTGCCGCACGATCGCGCGTTCGTCGTCGCCGCGGGCGCGGCGGCCCGCCAACGAGAGGTGCGTGGTGATCCCGACGATGAAGAGGAAGAAGGGGAAGATGACGTCCGTCGGCGTCCAACCGTGCCAGGCGGCGTGCTCGAGCGGCGGGTAGATCGCCGACCAGCTCCCGGGGTTGTTCACGAGGAGCATGCCGGCGATCGTGATGCCCCGGAAGACGTCGAGTGCGAGGAGCCGCTCGCGGGGCGCGCCGGCCGTCGCCACGCCCACCGCGGCGCCGGTCACGGCTTGGCGGAGGGCGCCTTCGCGCCAGTCGGCGACGGCGCGTCCTCGTTCCAGATGCGCGCCGCCTGCAGCCAGCGTCCGTTCACGTTGCGCCAGTGCGCGACGTACTTGCCCTCGAGGGGCCTCGGCTGCGCGTTGTCCGGGGTGGGCACCGTGAGCGCATATCCGCCGACCTCGACGGCCATCGGCCCGACGGCGTGCACATCCACCGCCGCGATCGTCATGTTCGCCCCCGCCACCAGCGGGTGCGCGGCGACGTACTTCCGGATGCTGTCACGCCCGAGCACCGGGGGCTCGTGGGGCGGCATCAGCGCCGCCTGCTCGGTGAAGAGCGATGCGATCGAGTCGGCCATGTTGCCGTTGGTGTACCGCATGTAGCGGATGTTGATCGCGTCGATCGCCGTCTGCGCGGCGGCCGACTCCTGCGTGAGGCGGAACGCCGTGTACTCCGGGGACGCGGATCGCGAGCGGCACGCCGACAGCACGACAACGGCTGCCAGCAGGAGGGAACGCATCGTGCGGACTCCATGGGACGGTGGGCGGATCGGGGACGACCGCCTGATAGTGGATGGTCCGCGGGTCGCGCACAAGCCGGGTGGCGCCGCGGGCGGTACATTCGTGGCGATGCCGCGCCCCTCCCGCTCCACTCAACCCCCGGACGCCATGCGCACCGCCCGCCCAGTCTCGCTCGCGGTCCCTGCCCTCATCGCACTCCTCGTCGCGATCGCACCCGCCGCCATCTCGGCGCAGGGGCGCCCCGCCGCCGCGCGGCCGAACGCCAGGGCGGAAGCCGACAAGCGCGGGCTCGTCGCCGACATCGACGCGCGCGCCAAGCTCACCCAGGAGATCAACGACCAGATCTTCTCATTCGGCGAGCTCGGCTTCCAGGAGGTGGAGACGTCGAAGTACCTCGTGGCGCTCCTGCGTCGCGAGGGCTTCACCGTGGAGGAGGGGTACGCCGGCATGCCGACGGCGTGGGTGGCCACGTGGGGGTCCGGGAAGCCGGTGATCGCCGTCGGATCCGACATCGACGGCATCCCGCAGGCCTCGCAGATGCCGGGGGTGGCGTGTCGCATGCCGATGATCGCCGGCGCGCCGGGCCACGGCGAGGGCCACAACTCGGGCCAGGCGGTGGTGGTCACCGCGGCGCTCGCCGTGAAGAAGCTGATGACCGAGCAGAAGCTCCCGGGCACGATCAGGATCTGGCCCGGCGTGGCGGAGGAACAGCTGGGTTCGAAGGCGTTCTTCACGGCGGCCGGGCTCTTCAGGGACGTGGACGTGAGTTTCTTCACCCACGTCTACGACCGCTTCTCCACGCCGTGGGGCGCGCCGAACGAGTACAGCGGGCTGGTCTCGCTGCTCTACTCCTTCGAGGGCACCACCGCCCACGGTGCGGGCGCGCCCTGGCGCGGCCGCAGCGCGCTCGACGCAGTGGAACTGATGGATGTCGCGTGGAACTTCCGCCGCGAGCACCTGCGCACCGAGCAGCGGTCGCACTACGTGATCCGCGACGGCGGGGACCAGCCGAATGTGGTGCCGGCGACGGCCTCCGTGTGGTACTTCCTCCGCGAGCTCGATCCGCCGCGCATCCGCGGGCTCTGGGCCATCGCCGACTCCATCGCGCAGGGCGCGGCGATGATGACCGGCACGCGGCTCGCCGGCGTGCGCGTGATGGGGGCGGCCTGGCCGCCGCACTTCAACAAGCCCGTCGCGCAGGCGATGGCGGCGAACATCGCCCGCGTGGGGATGCCCAAGTGGTCCGCCGACGACGAGCGGTTCGCGAAGGCGCTCCAGAAGGAGATGGGCCAGCCCGAGACGGGACTCGACACCGCGACGCTCGGCCTCGAGGACCCACCGAAGGAGGCCGACCGGAAGGGCGGCGGCTCGGACGACATCGGTGACGTGTCGTGGGCGGTGCCGACGGTGCAGCTCTTCTATCCGTCGAACGTCCCCGGCACGCCGGGCCACAACTGGGCCGACGCGATCGCGATGGCCACGCCCATCGCCCACAAGGGCGCGACCGCCGGCGCCAAGGCGCTCGCGCTCACGATGTACGACGTGCTCACCACGCCGAAGCTCGTGAGCGACGCCTGGGACTACTACCGCGTGCAGACGAAGGACACCAAGTACGAATCGTTCGTGCGCCCGCAGGACCGGCCGGCGATCGACCTCAATGCCAACATCCTCGGCAAGTACCGCGAGCAGATGCGGCCGTACTACTACGACCCCTCGCGCTTCCGGACCTATCTCGACCAGCTCGGCGTCACGTACCCGACTGTTCGGGGCGCGGACGGGAGCTGCGGGGTGCGGGCGGTGCCATGACGCACCGCGCCCGCACCCCGCAGTGCCCCGCTACCGCTCGTCCATCCAGACGTCCTCGAGCACGGTGACGCTGCGCGCGTAGGTCCTGCCGCCCACCGAGAGCGTCACGACGTACGCGCCGGCGGTCGCCGGCCGACGCTGCGGGCCGCCCCCGCCACCCCCGCCGCCGCCACCGCCCCCACCGCACGGGTTGCCGCCACCCCCACCGCCCCCACCGAATCCGCCACCCGGGCCGGCCGGACGCGCGTCGCTGCAGAGATCCCAACGCACCTGGTTCAGGCCGGCCTCCTTCGTGCCGGTGATCGTCCGGAACACGGCGCTGCTCCCCACGGGCGTGATGGTGATCGTCACGTCGCCGCGTGACGGGTTCCTGAGGTAGTACGCGATGGAGGTGCCGCGCGGCGCGTTCTCGCCCTCGAAGTTGTGCGCGCCCGTCACCGCCCGGCGCAGCCGGATGTCCTGCTTCCACAGCACCGCACTGCGCGGCTCGAAGAGGTACGCGTCCTGCGCCATCACGCCCGCGCCCAACTGCTGCAGCGGCGAGATGTCGTCCATGATCCAGATGCTGCGCCCGTGCGTGGAGAGGATCAGGTCGTTCTCGCGCGGATGCACGATCACCTCGTCCACCCGGACGACCGGCAAGTCGGTCATGAACGGCTTGTAGCTCCTCCCCTCGTCGAGCGAGACGAAGAAGCCGAACTCGGTCCCGACGTAAAGCAGCGACTTGTTGCGCGGGTCCTGCTTCACCGTGTTCACATTGCCCATCGCCGGCAGGTTGCCGGAGATGGACGTCCAGCTGGCGCCGAAATCACGCGTCACGAAGATGTAGGGCTTGAGGTCGTCGCTCCGGTGCCCGTCGAGCGAGATGTACGCCGTGCCGGCGTCGAAGTGCGAGGGTTCCACGCGCGAGACGTAGTACTCCTTCGGTCCGCCGGGCAGCGCCTTGCCCACCTCGGTGAACGACTCTCCGCCATCACGGCTCACCTGCACGTTGCCGTCGTCGGTGCCGACCCAGATCACGCCGGGCTGCACATCCGACTCGCCGATGGTCGTGATCGTGGAATACGCCGCGGTGCCGTCGTTCTTGGCGTTGATGCACCGGCCGTTCCGCTGCCGGCTGCAGATCGGCAGGTCGCCGGCGTACCCGAGGGTCTCGCGCTTGTCGCGGTCGATTGCCTTGGTGAGGTCCGCGCTCATGGACCAGGTGGTGCCACGGTCGCGCGACTTGAAGAACCGGTCCGCGCCGGTGTAGACGGTGTTCGCATCGTGGGGCGAGAGCACGATCGGCGTGTTCCAGTTGAAGCGGAACCGCACGCTCGAGTCGGGCGGAGGCACGACGTTCGAGATCGCCGGTCCGCCGCCGAATCCACCGCCGCCCCCACCGCCGCCGGTCGCCGTGCCACGCGGCCGCATGCTCGTGCTCGACGCCTCGCGCAGGTCCACGCGACTCATGTTCCCGCCCTGCGACTCGGTGTACACCGTCGCCCAGTCGAACGGGTCGATCTGGCTGTAGAACCCGTCGCCACCGCCCACGCGATACCAGTCCTGGGCCAGGATCGACCCGGCACGCGCGGTGCTCGGCCCGCACCAGCTGCCGTTGTCCTGCAGCCCGGTGCACACGTAGTACGGATGCCGCATGTCGGCCGAGGCCTGGTACGGCTGGCCGACCGCCCAGGTGCGCAGCGAGTGCCACGAGTCGCCGCCGTCCCAACTGACATCCACCGAGCCGTCATTGCCGTACATCACGTGGCGGCTGTCCCGCGGATCGATCCAGATGGCATGATTGTCGACGTGCCCCATGCCCTCGAGCGTCTTGAACGTCTGGCCGCCATCGGTGGACTTGTAGGCGTTCAGACCGCCCGTGTAGACCGTGTTCTCGTCGTTCGGGTCCACACGGACCTGGCTGAAGTACATCGGCCGGTTGTTCTGGTTGTTGAGGAACTTCCAGGTGGCACCGCCGTCGGCCGAGCGCCAGACGCCGGACACGGCCGAGTCCGGCGGGAGGTTCTGCCCACCGCCACCGCCTCCACCACCTCCCCCCCCGCCGCCGCCACCGCCGCCGCCGCGCGCCGGAGCCGTCGCCGGCAGGTTGTCCGGCCCGACCTCGATCTGCGCGTAGATCACGTTCGGATTGGAAGGCGCCACGTCGATCGCGATGCGCGCCATCGTGCCGCCCGGGAGTCCGTGCCCGGAGAGCCGGGTGAAGTTCCGCCCGCCGTCGGTGCTCTTCCAGATCCCGTTGTTCGGCCCGCCGCTGGCGAAGCCCCAGGCCGTGCGGCGCCGCGTGTAGGTCGCGGCGTAGAGGACGTTCGGGTTGGCCGGGTTGATCACCAGGTCGGTCGCGCCGGTGTTGACGTCGGGCGCCAGGGTGCGCGTCCAGTTCCGTCCGCCGTCCGTCGTCATGTAGACGCCGCGCTCGGGATTGGGTCCGAACAGGTGGCCGTTGGCGGCGACCCAGACGATGTCGGGATTCGTCGGGTGCACCACGACGCGTGCGATGGTCTGTGTCTCGCGGAGCCCGATGGACCGGAACGTCTTGCCGCCGTCGGTCGACTTGTACATCCCGTCGCCGAACGAGGCGCTCTGCCGGTTGTTCGGCTCACCGGTGCCGACGTACACGATGTCCGGGTTCGACGGCGCGATCGCGATGTCGCCGATGGAGTGCGTGCTGTAGGTGTCGAAGATGGGCGTGAACGTCGTGCCGTTGTTGACGGTCTTCCAGATGCCGCCCGTCGCGAACCCCACGTAGAAGGTCGAGGGGTCGTTCGGCACCACGGCGATGTCGTCCACGCGCCCGCCCTGGCCCACGGGGCCGATCGACCGCCAGCGGAACCCGCGTAGGAGCGGGTCGGTCGCGGCGTTGATCGTCGTGCCGGTGTCGCGCTGGACGGCGGCGGTCTCCTCTTGCGCGAGCAGCGTGAGCGGCAGCGCGAGGAGGGCGAGACTGCGGAGGAAGCGTGTCATGGTCGGGGGGCGAGGGGCGGGTGAGCAGGACCGCGGAGGGAGCGGCGCCGCTGGGGCGCTCCCTATCGTGGACCGGGCCGGGCGGCTCCGCAAGGCGATGCGACTCGGCGCCGCCCGCCCCGATGGGCGCGTCGCGGCCACGCCGTGCGCTCCGTATCTTCTCGCCACTCCCCACATCCACCCGGGATGCTCCGATGCTCTTCCGCCACTCCATCGCGGTCGCCGCCCTGCTGTTCACGAGCGCGGCCCTCCTCCCCGCGCAGTCGGTGCCCTCCATCGCGCCGTTCATGTCGCCGGCCTCGCCCCTGACGCTCGTCTCGGCCAGGAAGGCCGACCGCATCGCGTGGATGGCGTACGACCGCGGGATGCGGAACGTCTACACCGCCGCCGCGCCCGACTTCCGGCCGGTGCGGCTCACGAGCTTCCTCAAGGACGACGGCACCGACCTCACCGACGTCGAGATCTCCGACGACGGGTCGATCATCGTCTTCGTCCGCGGCTCCGCGCCCAACCGGTTCGGCTGGGTCGCGAACCCGTCGCACGATCCCGCCGGCGCCGAGCGCGCGATCTGGGCGGTGCGTGCCACCGGCGGTGCCGCCTGGCGCGTGGCGGAGGGCGCGGCGCCGGAGCTCTCGCCCGACGGGCGGTTCGTGCTGTACGTGAAGGACGCCCAGATCTACCGCGCGCGCGTGCTCCGCGGCGAGACGATCGCGGCGATGGACACCGGCGGCGTGCCCTACATCAAGGCGTGGGGACGCAACGGGTCGCCGAGCTGGTCGCCGGACGGCCGCCGCGTCGCCTTCGTGAGCAGTCGCGAGAACCACTCCTTCGTCGCGATCTACGACGTGGCCACGCGCACCGTACGCTACGTGGCTCCGAGCGTGGACTGTGACGGCGGACCCACCTGGTCGCCCGACGGCAAGCGGCTCGCCTTCTCCCGCCGGCCGGGCACGCCCTTCGGGCTGCAGTCGCAGCAGGGCCAGGGCGGGATCGGGAATCCGGCGGCGCCCGCCGCCAATCCGAACGCACCACGGCCCAACGGCAATCCGGCGAGCGGGTGCGCGGGCGGATTCGGCGGCGGCGGGGGCGGCGGGGGCGGCCTCGCCGCCGCGGGCCGGGCTGCCGGAACCGCGAACAACATGCAGAACTCCCCGGGCTTCTACTCCTCCGCCTTCCCCGGTGGCCATACACTCTCCCTCATGGTCGCCGACGCGGCGACGGGCGAGGCGCGCGAGTTCTGGCACAATGCGCCCAAGGACTCCCTCTTCACGAGCGCCAACAACATGGTGTGGGCGGGCGACCGGCTCATCTTCCCGGTGAACGTCCCGGGGGACGAGTGGGATCGCTGGTACTCGATCGCGTTCGACGGCAGCGCCCCGGTGCTCCTCACCACCACCGACGGGCTGATCGAGAACGCGACCTCGGTGGCGCTCTCACGCGACGGCGGCAGGACGCTCTTCTACTGCACGAATGCGACCGACATCGAGCGCCGCCACATCTGGACGGTGCCGACCAGCGGCGGCACGCCGACGCGCATCTCGATGGGTGACGGGATCGAGACCTACCCGCAGCCCCTCGCCTCGGGCAAGCAGGTGGCGGTGATCTACCTCGGTGCGACAACGCCGGCCTCGATCGCCCTCGTCCCCACGGCCGGAGGGGAGCCGAAGCTGATCTTCCCCACCCTCGGCAGGGAGTTCCCCACCGTCGCGCACGTGGTGCCCGAGGTGGTGCACACCACGGCGGCCGACGGGCTCGACATCAGCAACACGCTCTTCCTGCCGAAGGACCTCAAGCCGGGCGAGCGGCGGCCGGCGATCGTCTTCGTGCACGGCGGCCCGATGCGGCAGATGCTCCCGGGCTACCACTACATGCAGTTCTATCACTGGGCGTACGCCGTGAACCAGTGGCTCGCGAGCCAGGGCTACGTGGTGCTCTCGATCAACTACCGGAGCGGCGTCGGCTACGGCCGGAGCTTCCGCAACGCGCCCAACACGCAGGGGCGCGGCAACTCCGAGTACCAGGACGTCGTGGCCGGCGCGAAGTACCTGCAGGGCCGCGCCGACGTCGATCCCGCGCGCATCGGCATCTGGGGCCTCTCGTACGGCGGGCTGCTCACCGCCGAGGCGCTCGCACGGAACTCCGACATCTTCGTCGCTGGAGCGGATCTCGCGGGCGTGCATCTCTACGGCAACCAGCTCGACTCCACCAACCTCGCGTTCAAGTCGTCCTCCGTGGGTGCGATCGACGGGTGGAAGTCGCCGGTGTTCCTCGTGCACGGCGACGATGACCGCAACGTGGATTTCGCACAGACCGTCGGCCTCGTGCAGCTCCTGCGAGCGCGCGGCGTCTACCATGAACTGACGGTCATCCCCGACGACCTGCACGAGTCGATGCTGCACAGCAACTGGATCGACACCTTCGACCGGATGGGCGCCTTCCTGCATCGGTTCGTGTGGGAGAGGCAGCGGCCGCCGGTGATGCCGTGAGCGAGGCCACCCCGATGCGCCGCGCCTTGCGGGTCGTGGTGCGCATCCTCGCCCTGCTCCTCGTCGGGGCGATCGTCTACGGCGCCTGGAAGGACCCGGAGAACGAGACGCTCGACGCCGCCGCGCGCGCCGGCGCGAGTGGACGGTTCGTCACGCTCTCGCAGGGCGTCACCCACTACGACGTCGCCGGCCCCGACTCGGGGCGGCCGGTGATCCTCGTGCACGGCTTCTCGGTGCCCTATTACATCTGGGACTCCACCGCCGTCGCGCTCTCGGCGGCGGGGTATCGCGTGATCCGCTACGACCTCTTCGGCCGCGGGCTCTCCGACCGGCCCAACGGCGCGTACGACGGCGCCTTCTACGACACGCAGCTCGCCGAGCTCGCCGACTCGCTGCAGGTCACCGGCGCGTTCGACCTCATGGGACTCTCGTTCGGCGGGTTCGTGACCGCACACTTCACGGGCACGCACCCCGCCCGCGTGCGCACGCTCACGCTCGTTGACCCGCAGAGTTCGGGGCGCTCGCTGCCCGGACTGCTCCAGGCGCCCGTGCTCGGCGCCTGGCTCTTCCAGGTGACCGCGGTGCCCGGCATGGCCGACAACCAGGCGAGCGACTTCCTCCATCCGGAACGCTTCCCGGGCTGGGCGGACCTCTACCGGCCGCAGATGCGCTACAAGGGATTCGGCCGGGCGCTGTTGCGGAGCATCCGCGCCACGGGAGGTACGGACTTCTCCGCGCTCTTCGGCGCGGTCGGCACGGCGGGCGTCCCCACCCTGCTCCTGTGGGGAGAGCAGGACACCACCGTGCCCATCGCGATGTCGAAGGTCGCCCGCGACGCGATCCCGCAACTCGAGTATGCGCCGATCGACTCCTCGGGGCACCTGCCGCACATCGAGCAGGCGAGCGTGGTGCGCGCCCGGATGCTCGAGTTCCTCGCGGCCCACTGAACGCGGGCACTCCCTCCTCCGTAAGATGCGCGACCCCCAACCGATGCCGGAGCCCTTCCCGATGCGCCTCGCCCCCGCCCGTCTCCCCGCGCTCGCCCTCGTCCTCGCGCTCGCCGTCCCGGCGGCCGGCGCCCAGCAGCTCTCGAGCGACCAGCGCTTCGCCCAGGAGGTCTACAAGGAGCTGATCGAGATCAACACCTCCACCATGACCTCGGGCACGACCGTCGCGGCGCAGGCGATGGCGAAGCGGTTCCGCGACGCCGGCTTCCCCGAGGCCGACATCTTCCTGGGCGGCGCGCGCGACGACAAGCACAACCTCGTGGTCCGCTACCACGGCAAGGGCGGCGCCAACGGGCCCAAGCCCCTGCTGCTGCTCGCGCACCTCGACGTGGTGGAGGCGCTCAAGAGCGACTGGTCACCGGACCTCGACCCATTCAGGTTCCTCGAGCGCGACGGCTACTTCTACGGCCGCGGCACCTCCGACGACAAGGCGATGGCGGCGATCTTCGTCGCCAACCTCATCAAGTTCAGGCGCGAGGGCTACGTCCCCGACCGCGACATCATCCTCGCGCTCACGGCGGACGAGGAAGGCAGCCCCTGCGGCTGCAACGGCGTGCGCTGGCTCATCCAGAACCATCGCGAGCTCGTGGACGCGGCATACGTGGTGAACGAAGGGGGCGGCGGTTCGCTCCGCGACGACAAGCCCTTCCTGAACTCGATCCAGGCCACGCAGAAGAACTCGGTGAACTTCACCGCGACCGCGCACAACCGCGGCGGCCATTCCTCCGTGCCGCGGCCCGACAACGCGATCTACCAGCTCTCCGAAGCCGTCGCGCGCTTCGCCAAGCACCAGTTCCCGGTGCACTTCAACGCAGTGACGCGGGCGTTCTTCACCGAGACCGCGAAGATCGAGTCGCCCGAGATGGGCCGCGCGATGAACGCCCTCCTCAAGGACGAGAACGACGCGGCCGCGGCCGCGATCGTCTCCCGCGACCCGCGCTACAACTCGATGCTCCGCTCCACCTGCGTGGCCACGGGGTTGACCGGTGGCCACGCCGCGAACGCGCTCCCGCAGACGGCCGAGGTGCGCATCAACTGCCGCATCCTCCCCGACGCGGTGCCGAGCGAGATCCGCGACGGCATCGTCGCGGCGCTGGGCGACACCGCGATCGAGGTCTCGCGTGCCGGACCGCGCAACTTCGTGGCGCCCTCGGCGTTGATGCCGGAGATCATGCAGCCGGTGCAGATGGTGACGAAGGAGCTCTTCGGCCCCATCCCGGTGATCCCGACGATGTCCACCGGCGCGACCGACTCGCAGCCCTTCCGCCAGATCGGGATCCCGGCCTACGGCGTCTCCGGGCTGATGGGCGACCCCGACGACATCCGCGCGCACGGGCGTGACGAACGCATGAAGGTGAAGAGCTTCTTCGACGGGCAGGAGTTCCTGCTCCGGCTCACCCGGCTGCTGGCGATGGGGAAGCCGGTCACCTGAGCGGTGACCGTCGGGGCGTGACCGCGATCCGTTCCCTCCGACCGACGCGCGATTCCCGAGCCTCGCCCTGCAGGGCGGAGCTCAGGTCCCGAGCTTCGCCCTGAAGAAGGCGATGGTCCGGGGCCACGCGGCCCTGGCGGCGGCGAGATTCGCCTCCGACCCGTCCTGCCCGCGCAGGAAGCCGTGCCCCGCCCCATCCAGGATGTGGAACTCGTACGCCTTGCCGAGTCGCTTCATCGCGGAGTCGGTGGCCGGGATGGTGGCGTTGATGCGCGCGTCATTCCCGCCGTAGAACCCGAGCACCGGTGCCTTGATGTTCGCCATCTGCTCGGCGCTCGGCGGCGAACCGTAGTAGACCACGGACGCGGTGAGGCCGGGCGCGTGCGTGGCGTGCAGGAAGGATCGTCCCCCGCCCCAGCAGAAGCCGACGATGCCGTACTTCGGGAGCGCCGCCGGCAGCGACATGCCGTAGCGCGCCACGGCGTCGAGGATCCGGTTCCCGATCTCAGGCGTGACCTTGCCGATCGCCGCGCGACCTTCATCGGAGGTGGGATCGGCCGTGAGGTCGCCGGTCCGGAACATCGTCGTCAGGTCGGGCGCGATGCCGATGAAGCCGTCGGCGGCGAGCTGGTCGGCCACGCTGCGCGTCCAGGTGTTGATGCCGGTGTTCTCGTGGATGGCGATCACCACCGGCGCCTTGGTCGCGCGCTCGGGGTAGACGACCCAGGCCATCACGCTGTCCGTGGTGCCCACCTTGATGGCCACCCACTCCGCGTGGCGCGGCGACTTCTGGAGTCGCTCGGCGGCCGTGGACGACGATGCGGGGATCGCGGCGGACTGCTGGAATCCCGCCATCGGGGCCATGGCCGTCGTGTCATGGCCTGGATGCTCATCGGCCGGGACGGTGGTGTGCCCGTGTCCAGCCGCGAACCCGATTCCTGCGGCGGCCGCACACACGGCCGAGATCGACACGATGCGCATCTGAAGCCTCCGAATGGTGAAGCGCGAAAGGTAGCGGTCTCGCGGAGCTACGACGAGTGACACATCTTTGAGCGCATGACCCTACGCCATGGATGCACGGCCGTGCTGCTGCTCGCGTCGACCGCGTGCGCCGCACCGCAGCCCTACGACCTCATCATCGCCAACGGCAAGGTCGTCGACGGCACCGGCAACGCCTGGTTCCTCGGCGACATCGCCGTCCGCGGCGACCGCATCGTCGCCGTGCGCCCGGCCGGCGGCCTGCGCGATGCGGTCGCGACCAAGCGCGTGGACGCGACGGGCCTCGTCATCGCGCCCGGCTTCATCGACATCCAGGCGCACTCGTGGGACGCGCTCCTCTGGCGGGACGGCCGCGTGGTCAGCAAGGTCACCCAGGGCGTCACCACGGAGATCCTCGGCGAGTCCACCACTCCCGCCCCGGCGAACGAGGCCATCGACACGCTCGTCGCCACGGGTCAGGAGTGGCCGGCGGAACGCTGGGCGCTGCAGAAGAGCTTCCACGGCGACCACGGCTTCGCCACGTGGCTCGACGCCATGGAGCGCCACGGCAACTCGGTGAACGTGGGGTCCTACCTGGGTGCCACCACGGTGCGCGCCTTCGTGATGGGCCAGCGGCCGGGACCCGCCGACGCGGCACAGCTGGAGCAGATGCGCACCGTGGTGCGGAACGCCATGCAGGACGGCGCCTTCGGCATCTCCACCGCGCTCATCTACCCGCCGGGCTCCTACGCGAGCACCACCGAGCTCATCGAGATGGCCAAGGCGATGGCGCCTTACCAGGGGAAGTACATCACCCACATGCGCTCGGAGGACGATTCGCTCTACGAGGCCATGGACGAGGCGTTCCGGATCGGCCGCGAGGGCGGTGTGGCGCTCGACATCTATCACCTGAAGGCCTCGAACCGCCGCAATTGGACCAAGGCGCCGGGCATGGTCGCCAAGATCGACTCGGCGCGGCACGCCGGGCTCGACGTCGGCGCGACGATGTACCCGTACCCGTTCAGCGGCAACAACCTCGGCGAGTGCTTCCCCGACTGGGCGAGCGAGGACGGCAAGCTCCTCGACAACCTGCGCGACCCGGCCACGCGGGCGCGGATCGTGAAGGAGATGGCCGATCCCAACGGTGCGCCACTCTGCCAGCGCGAAGGGCCGGGGGGCTACATGGTGGCGGGCTTCCACAAGCCGGAGTACGCGCGGTTCGAGGGCAAGCGCGTCAGCGAGATCGCCGCCGCGCTCGGGAAGCCCTGGCCGGAGGCGATCATCGAGATCATCCTCGGCGAGGGCCGGGACCTCGACAAGCTCAACTTCACGATGAGCGAGGAGAACGTCCGGATGCAGATCCAGAAGCCGTGGGTGGTGATCGGCACGGACGCCGGCGGCTTCGATCCCGACAGCGCGACGGGGATCGTCCACCCGCGCGCCTATGGCAGCTACCCGCGCATCCTCGGGCGCTACGTGCGCGAACTCGGGATCCTCACGCTCGAGGACGCGGTCCGGAAGTTCGCGTCGGGCCCGGCGCTGCGGCTCGGGCTCCGCGAGCGCGGGCTCCTGCGCGAAGGCATGTTCGCCGACATCGTGGTCTTCGACGAGAACACCATCATCGACGTCGCCACGCCGGACAAGCCGCACCAGCTCTCGATCGGCGTGCAGGACGTGTGGGTGAACGGCGTGCAGGTGCTCGATGGCGGCAGGCACACCGGGGCCAAGCCCGGGCGGGCACTGCGCGGCAACGGCTGGACGCGGCCGTGATGGGCGCGCACCGAATGACTCCCTCGAAGAAGGAGCGCCCGTGATCCGTCGATCCCTGCTGCAGGTCGCGAGCGCGACCCTGCTCGCCGCGGCAAGCCAGATGGCCGGCGCCCCCGCAGCGCTCTCGGCGCAGGTGACACCGGCGGCGGCGCCCGCCGCGGCCACCGACACCGTCTACGAGATCCGCCTGCGCGATGGCTCCACGCTCTTCGGACGCCTCGTCGAGGAGTCGCCGGCGCGGATCGTGATCCTCACGACCGGGGGCGTCCGCGTCGAGCTGGAGCGATCGCAGGTCGCGTCGATGCGCATCTCGGCGGGACGCGCCGTCGGCGGCGCGTACTGGTCCGAGGACCCGAACCTCACGCGCCTCTTCTTCACGTCCACGGCGCGCCCACTGGCCAGGGGCGAAGGCTACGTGTCGAGCTTCATGCTCTTCTTCCCCTTCGTCGCGTATGGGTTCACGGAGCGCTTCACGCTCGCGGCGGGGACGCCGATCCTCCCCGGGGCGATCGGCAAGCTCGTGTACGTGGCGCCCAAGTACACGGTGGTGCAGCGCGCCCGCACCGCGTTCGCGATCGGGGCCCTGGGCTTCGCAGTCACCGAGCACCTCGACGACGGGTCCGTCGGCATCCTGTACGGCGCGGGGACGTTCGGCAGCACCGACCGCGCGATCACCGCGGGCGCCGGGTGGGGGTACGCGGCCGGCACGTCGGAGTCGGGGCTCTCGAACGACCCCGTGTTCATGGTCGGTGGGGAGACGCGCGTCAGCCGCCGGGTGAAGCTCATCACCGAGAACTGGATGTACTTCGGCGGCGGGGGGTCGGGAGCACTCGTCTCGGGCGGCCTGCGGTTCATCGGAGACCGGCTCTCTGCGGACCTCGGGTTCGGGGGCTTCACCGGGACCGACGTCGGCTGCTGCATTCCGATCGTGAATTTCGTCTGGAACTTCGGCAACCGCCGCTGACGGCACCCGGCGGCCGGGCACCGCCCGCCGCTACCGCACGACCATCAGCACGAAGGGATGGACGTACGCCTGCAGCAGCACCAACCCGCCGACGAGCGCGGCGAGCCCGAGGCTGTGGAAGAACACGGCGCGCAGGATGCGTCCCTCGTGCCCGTACCACTTGGTGGCGGTGCTCGCGACCACGATGCTCTGCGCGTCGATCATCTTCCCCATCACGCCGCCGGAGCTGTTCGCCGCCGCCATCAGCACGGGACTCACGCCGACCTGCTGCGCGGTGATGGTCTGGAGGCTGCCGAACAGCACGTTCGACGCCGTGTCGCTGCCGGTGAGCGCGACGCCGAGCCAGCCGAGCATCGCGCCGAAGAAGGGATACAGGAAGCCGGTGCGCGCGAAGGCGAGGCCGAGGATGGCGTCGAGTCCCGAGTACCGGGTCACGTAGCCCAGCGCGAGCATCGCCGCGATGGTGAGGAGCGAGTGGCGCACGAGGACGAGCGTGCGCCAATACACGCGTGCCATCTCGCGCGCGGAGTAGCCGAGGAGCGCGCCGGAGACGAACGCGGCCGCGAGGATCGCCGAGCCCGTCGCCGAGAGCCAGTTGAACGTGAACACCGCGCGCTCGGCGACCGCGTCCGTCACCACCGGAGGCGCGCGGAAGACCATGCGGTCGAGCCCCGCGATCGGGATCGCCGGCGCGGAGACGGCGTTGAGCCACCCCTTCACCTGGGGGATCCCCCAGGCGAAGACGAGCACGCTGAGCACCACCCACGGGAGGACGGCCCGCATCACCTCGCCTCGGCTCGCGCGCGCCTCGTGGAGCGGCGACGCGGACTCGGGCGCGCCGGCCAGCACGCGGATCGGCCGCCACCACCGGAGGAAGATCCCGAGCGCGAGCATCGACGCGATCGCCGCCACGATGTCCACCAGCCAGGGACCGTGGAAGTTCGAGACGAGGAACTGCGGCACGGCGAAGGCGACCCCCGCCACGACCAGTGCCGGCCACACCTCGAGCATGCCGCGGAACCCCGCGTACGCCCAGATCAGCCAGAAGGGCACGACCAC
>JAOUHR010000220.1 GCA_029884515.1 Gemmatimonadota bacterium | reverse complement strand
CGAAGACGCCGGACCACTTGTCGAGCGTGGCGATCTCGGCGTCCGGCGTCTTCGCGCCCGGGATGGGCCTGTAGCCCCACATGATCGCGTAGCGGTCGTACGGTCCGACCTTCGGGATCAGGTCCTCCACCGGGATCCGGTCCTCCGGTTGCGCCACGTAGTTGAAGCGCGAGTAGTCCATGATGCTCGGGCTGTGCCCCATGCGGCGCACCCAGGTGCGGCTGCGCACGCTGTCCGCAGGATAGGTGGAGCTGCCGACCTGGTCGTGCTGCAGCCCGAGCGTGTGGCCGATCTCGTGCGAGACCACGAACTCCACGAGCCGCCCCATGAGCGAGTCGGGGAAGGGCATCTGCTGCGCGCGCGGGTCGTTGGGCGACGCCTGCGTGAAGTACCAGGAGCGCTGGAGGTTCATGATGTTGTGGAACATCCGGACCGACCCGTTCAGGATCTCGCCCGTGCGCGGGTCGTGCACGTGCGGACCCACCGCGTTCTCCACGGTGGAGGGGAGCCAGCGGATCATCGTGTGGCGCACGTCCTCCGGCGACCAGTCGGGGTCGTTCGCCGGCTGGTCCATCGCGATGATGCCGTCCTTGAATCCCGCGGCCTCGAACGCCGGCTGCCAGGCGACGATCGCCTTCCGCACCCAGGGCTTGAGCCATTCCGGGGTGTCGGCGTCCACGTAGTAGACGATCGGCTTCTTGGGATAGCAGAGGTTGCCGGACTTCCGGTCGCTGCACTCGAGCCGGTAGCGCGTGACGTACTGCCGGGCCGCCGACCGGTGCTCGCTGGTGCCGAAGTCCGTCTGGCGCAGCGAGAAGAAGCCCACGCGCTCGTCGAACCGGCGCGGCATCATCGGCTGCTCGGGGAGGCGCACGATGCTCCAGTGCGCCAGCACGCTCTGCGCCGTGCGCGGCGCGGCGGCTCCCCCGCCGCCACCCCCGCCGCCGCCGGCACCGCCGGCTGCCGCGGGCACGCCGGTCTGCGTGGCCTCGATCTCGATGTTGTCCGGGAAGGCGAGCGAACGCTCCACGAAGGAACGCTGTGCGTCGATGGTGCCGCGGATCCCGGCGAGCTCAGGGACCGCGGTGGTGAAGAGACGCGTCACGTCGATCACCGCGGCACTGTCGGGGCCGTACGTCTCGACGTTGAACGTCGCGACGATCGGCGGATAGTTCGAGTTCTCGACGGCCCGGTACACGGGGAGCGTGGAGTCGGCGACGTTCGCGAACGAGGGCGCGCGCAGGATGACGCGGTTGCCGCGCCGGTCCCAGCGCAGCGTGCCGGAGGCGAACTGGTCGCCGCCGTACGAGGTGCCGACGCCCTGGTTCCCCGAGGGGGCGGCCGCGCGCGCATACCGGCCGATCATCAACTGGTCCTTGCCGAGTTCCCTCGCCGGGATCTCGAAATAGAGCCGGTCGCCGACCATGTGCACGGCGAACAGGCCCGTGCGAGTCTTGGCCTCGCTGGTGATCACGCGGTCATAGGGGCGGGGCGCCCGGGGGGCGGCGCCCTGGGCGCCTTGGGCGCCTCCCCGGGTGGTATCGGCCGGGTCCTGGGCGTGCGCCGCAGGGGCGCTGGCGGCCAGGAGGACGACGCCGAGCATCGCCAGGATCGGGACGGTCTTCTTCATGGTCAGGTCGGGTTGCGATGGAGGGATTGGTGGTCCGGAGGGCGCGAGTCGCCCGGGCGGGACGGCCCGCACCCTGTGGGGACGCGCCAGAGGGATAATGCGTTGAGGGAAGGCGCCGCGTCACCCGGCCGGAGGGGTGACCCTTGGACCCGGGCGCCGAACTGCCTATCCTTCAAGGCTCTATGTTCACGGAACTATCCGAGAAGCTGGAAGCCACCTTCGCGAAACTGCGCGGGCGTGGCGTCCTCACCGAAGCCGACATCAAGGACGGCCTGCGCGAAGTCCGCCGGGTGCTCCTCGAGGCCGACGTGAGCTTCCAGCTGACCCGCGAGTTCCTGGAGCGGGTGGAGAAGCGCGCCGTGGGTCTCGCGCAGCTCAAGACCGTCTCGCCGGCCCAGCAGCTGGTGAAGATCGTCTACGACGAGCTGACCGTGATGCTCGGCGAGCGGAAGGAAGGACTGAAGATGTCCACCCTGCCGCCCACCGTGATCATGATGGTGGGGTTGCAGGGCTCAGGAAAGACGACGACGGCCGCCAAGCTGGCGCGCCGACTGAAGGGTGAGGGGCGCGCGGTGCGGTTGGTGGCGGCGGACGTGTACCGTCCGGCGGCGATCGACCAGCTGGAGACGCTGGGGAAGGACCTTGGCGTGCCGGTGTACGCCGACCGTGGGACGACCGATGTGGTGGGGATCGTGCGCGCCGGTGTCGAACAGGCGCGGCACGAGCGGGACCGGGTGGTCATCCTCGACACCGCGGGCCGGCTGCAGATCGACGAAGCGATGATGGACGAGCTGCGCCGCGTGAAGGAGGCGGTGAAGCCCGATGAGATCCTGCTCGTGGCCGACGGCATGACCGGCCAGGACGCCGTGCGCATCGCGCAGGGCTTCAACGACGCCTTGGGCGTCACGGGCGTGGTGCTGACGAAGATGGACGGCGACGCTCGCGGTGGTGCGGCGCTCTCGATCTACGGGATCACCAGGAAGCCGATCAAGTTCATCGGCGTGGGCGAGAAGACGGACGCGCTGGAGGAGTTCCATCCCGACCGCATGGCGGGGCGGATCCTCCAGCAGGGCGACGTGCTCACGCTGGTGGAGAGGGCGCAGGAGACCTTCGACGCCGACGAGTCGAAGCGCCTCGAGAAGAAGGTGCGCAAGGAGGGGATGGACCTGCAGGACTTCCTCGGCGCGATGAAGCAGATGCAGAAGCTGGGGCCGCTCCAGAACGTGCTGAAGATGCTCCCCGGCGTGAACGCGAAGATGCTGAAGCAGGCGAGCCAGGCCGACCCCAAGCGCATCAAGCACGCGGAAGCGATCGTGCTCTCGATGACGCCGGCGGAGCGGAAGACGCCCGGCCTGCTCAACGGCTCGCGTCGCTCCAGGGTGGCGAAGGGCAGTGGGCGGCCGGTGTCGGAAGTGAATCGGCTGCTCGAGCAGTTCCGCGAGATGTCGAAGATGATGAAACGGATGGCACAGAAGCAGAGGTGAGATGGGAGATGGGAGATGTGAGGAACTGCAACAGCGGGCGCAGTAGGGCCGCCCGAACGGGCGGCCCCCTCACCTCTCCCGCCTCACATCTGCAGGTAGACTGGTGCGCACCGGAGATGCCGGAGAGCGCGATGAGCCAGTTGCAGTTGGAAGAACCCGAACGAGAAGGGAGAGAATCACATGGCAGTCCGCATCCGCCTCCGCCGCCAGGGCCGCAAGAAGGCCCCGACCTACCGCATCATCGTCGCCGACGGCCGCTCGCCGCGCGATGGCAAGTTCCTCGAGATCCTCGGCCAGTACGCGCCGCGTTCGGGTGACCAGGCGCTCCAGCTCAACACGGAGCGCGCCAACTACTGGCTCGACAACGGCGCGCAGCCCTCGGACACCGTCCGCTCGCTGCTCCGCAAGGCCGGCGTCCTCAAGGCCCGCCACGAGACGCGTCTCGCGTCGAAGCTGGCCGGCAACGCCGTCCCCGTGCAGGAGACGCCGACGGCGTGACCCTCCCCGACTGCGCCAGTGTGGGGCGGGTCCGCCGCCCGCACGGCGTGCGGGGGGAATTGGTCGTGGAGGCGCTGACCGACGAGCCGGACGCGATCCTCGCGCCCGGCCGTCGTGTCTTCCGGGGTACGCATGACGGCGAGCTCTGGCTCGACCCCGGGACGCGTGCGCCGCGCGAGCTGCACATCACCGGCCTCCGCCGGAAGATGGACGGCTGGTTGGTGACGTTCACCGAGATCGAGGGCCGCACCGAGGCCGAGCGCTGGAACGGGCGCCACCTCATGGTGCCGGTGGAGGAACTCTCCGCGCCCGAGGAGGGCGAGGTCTTCGCGCACGAGCTCGTCGGCATGCAGCTCCTCGACGCCGAGAGCGGCAAGGCACTCGGCGAGGTGATCGAGTTCTACGAGCTGCCGCAGGGACTCCTGCTCGAGTTCCGCGGGCCCGACGGCGTCGCGAACCTGCCGTTCGTCGAGGAGTTCGTCGATGAGGTGGACCGCGAGGGCCGCACCATCCGCGTGCGCCTCCCCGACGGACTCCTCGACCCCGCGGTGCCCGAGGAGGATGCCTGAGATGCTGACCATCAACATCGTCTCCATCTTCCCGGACTTCTTCACCGGACCGCTCGGCCTGAGCATCCCCAAGCGCGCCGCCGAGGCGGGACTCGTGCGCTACCGCTGCGTGGACCTGCGCGCGCACACGCACGACCGGCACAACACCGTGGACGACGCGCCCTTCGGCGGCGGCCCGGGCATGGTCATGAAGCCGCAGCCCTTCTTCGAGGCGGTCGAGGCGCTGGACGCCAAGGCGCCGATCGTGCTGCTCTCGCCGCGCGGCAAGGTCTTCACGCATGCTGATGCGGAGCGCTACGCGGCGGGCACCGAGCTCACCCTGCTCTGCGGCCACTACAAGGACGTGGACCAGCGCGTCGCCGACC
>JAOUHR010000219.1 GCA_029884515.1 Gemmatimonadota bacterium | reverse complement strand
ACGATGATCGCGTTGAGCGAGACGTTCCCCGCCACGAGCAGCACGCAGACCGTGCTCATGCCCATCGCGATCTCGTAGCTCACCATCTGCGCCGACGAGCGGAGCCCGCCCAGGAGCGCATACTTGTTGTTCGACGCCCAGCCGGCGAGCACGATGCCGTAGACGCCAAGCGAGGTGATGGCGAGCGTGAAGAGGAAGCCGATCGGGAGGTCGGCGATCACGAGATCGATCTTCCCCCACGGCGTGGGCAGCGGCGCGCCAAAGGGGATGACGGCCCACGCCACCAGCGCGGGCACGAAGGCGAGCGCGGGCGCCAGGATGAAGAGGGGCTTGTTCACGTCCCCCGGCATCGTCTCTTCCTTCATGATGTTCTTCACGCCGTCAGCAATCACCTGCAGGAGGCCCCATGGCCCCACGCGGTTGGGTCCGTGCCGGTCCTGGATCCACGCGGAGATCTTGCGCTCGGCGAGCGTGGTGTACGCGACCGCCACCATGTAGATGGTGAAGACCACCAGGATCTTCACGAGGGTCGCGACGACGAACACCCAGAACGAGGGCGGCAGCTGCATCGGATCGAGCGGTGGCATCAGGCGACTCCCGCCGTGCTCTTCGCGCCGGCCATCGTGGCGCCGGAGAGGCCGAGCCGCTCATAGCTGAGTCCGGCGAATCCCTTCTCGCTCTTGACCAACGCGGCGAACACGTTCGAGGGGAGGAGGAACTCGCCCTCGATGCCGATCGCGTTCACTAGATCGCCCAATACGTACCAGCTTGGCCGCGCGAGGCCCGGCGCCGCCTTCGCCTGCAGGAACCGCTGCACGCGTCCGCGGAGGTTGGTGAACGTGCCCTCCTCCTCCGCGACGTTCGCGATGGGCAGCACGGCAGCCGGCATCGGCAGGCCGACGGGCATCACCGTGCCGATCACGATCACCGCAGCCGCCCTCCTCACCACCGACACGTCGAGGCCGGAGAGCTCGTCGTCGGCCAGCACGAGCACGTCGCCGCTCTGGAGCCCGCCGAGCGGGTCCGCATCGCGGCGCTTGAAGCCCAGGGCCTCGGCACCGGCGACATTGGCCGCGCGGTCCGCACGCAGGGCGAGGTCGGGGACGCCGGGGAGCGACGCCTCGGGACCCGTCGCACACCGGAACACGCCCTCACCCTTGGTGGCGCCGATGACCTGCTTGAGCAGGAAGAGCGCCTCGTTCGACAGCTTGGGATTGGCGACCACGTACGCCCGCGAGCCCGTCAGCGCCTTGGCGGCTGCGGCGATCGCGATCTCCCAATCGGCGGGCGCCAGCATGCCGGCTCGCGGCACCTTGGGCGCCGCGATCCGGTCCGGGCGGTTCAGCCATCGGTAGTCGAGACGGCCTTCGTCGCAGATATAGAAGTGGTTCACCTGCTCGTTCGCGCGCGGCTTCTGGCGCACCACCACGTTGTCGCGCGTCTCGAGGATCGTGTTGCACCCCTGCGAGCAGCCGGTGCAGACGGAGGCGGTGCGGTCGAGTTCCCAGGCGCGCGCCTTGTTCAGGAAGTCCTTCGAGACCAGCGCACCCACCGGACAGAGGTCGATCACGTTCGCGGCCCAAGGCTGCGTGAGGTCGTGGTCGCTCGCCTTGCCGATCACCGCGCGGTCGCCGCGCTCGGAGACGTTGAGCACCGGCTCGTGGTGCACGTCGTCCATGAAGCGCACGCAGCGCGTGCAGAGGATGCAGCGGTTGGTGACATACAGCACGTCACCGCCGAAGTCCTCGACGGGGTTGAAGCGCTTGGGTTCGCGGTACCGCGAGTCGGCGCGCCCTTCCTGGAAGGTGTAGTCCTGCAGCTCGCACTCCCCGGCCTGGTCGCAGATCGGGCAGTCGAGTGGGTGGTTGATCAGCAGGAGTTCGAGCACGCCCTTGCGGGCCTCGAGCGCCTTCTCCGAGTGGACGTGCACCACCTGCCCCTCGCCGACGTTCGTCGCGCACGAGGGCGCGAGCTTCGGCATCTTCTCGACCTCCACCAGGCACATCCGGCAGACGCCGGCGACGGGGAGTCCGGGGTGGTAGCAGTAGTGCGGCACGAGCACGCCGGCGGTCTTGGCCGCCTCGAGGATCGTCGTGCCGTCGGGCACGCTCACCGCGCGCCCCTCGATGGTGAGGTTGACCATCTTCAGGTCGGCCATGCTCAACGCGCTCCCACGGCGACGGTGGAGCTCCGCCTGCCCTTGATGAGCGCCTCGAACTCCCCGCGGAACTTGGTGATGCCGCTCACCACCGGCGCGCCGCAGGAATCGCTGAGCACGCAGATCGTCTTGCCGGTCATCGCCTCGGAGAGGTCGAAGATCGTGTCGAGGTCCTCGAACGTGCCCTCCCCGGCCACGATCCGCTCGAGGATCTTGGTCATCCAGGCCGTGCCTTCGCGGCACTGCGTGCACTGGGCGCAGCTCTCGTGCGCATAGAAGCGTGCGATGCGGGCCAGCTGCCGCGGCATCGACTGCGCGTCGTCGAAGACGATCACGCCGCCGGAGCCGAGCATGGTGCCCTGCGCGACGAAGCCCTCGTAGTCCATGATGGTGGCTTCGGCCTCCTCGATCGTGATCGTCGGGACCGATGAGCCACCGGGGATGAGCGCCTTGAACTTCCGGCCGGGGAGCGGACCGCCGCAGAGATCGTACAGGAACTCCTTGAAGGAGAAGCCCATCACGACCTCGTAGTTCCCCGGCTTGGCCACGTTGCCGCAGACCGAGTAGAGCTTGCTCCCCGTGCTCTTCGGGTTCGAGAGGCACATCGCCTTGTACCACTCGGCGCCGTTGTTCAGGATGTGCGGCACCGCGGCCAGCGTTTCGACGTTGTTGATCGTCGTCGGCATGCCGAAGAGCCCGCTCACGGCCGGGAACGGGGGCTTGATGCGTGGGTTGCCGCGCTTCCCCTCCAGCGAGTTCATCAGGGCGGTCTCCTCGCCGCAGATGTACGCGCCCGCGCCCTTGTGCACCCAGACGTCCACCCGCCTGCCGGAGCCCATCGCGTTCTTGCCGATGATGCCGGCGGCGCGCGCCTCGACGAGGGCGGCCTCCATCACGTTGATCGGCTCGGTGAACTCGCCCCGGATGTAGATGTAGGCCGTCTCCGCACCGATCGCGTGGGCCGCGATCGCGCACCCTTCGATGAGCGCGTGCGGCGTCCAGCGCATGATCTCGCGGTCCTTGAACGTCCCCGGCTCGGATTCGTCGGCGTTGGCGCAGAGGTAGTGCGGCTTGCCGTCGCCGATCTTCATGAACGACCACTTGAGGCCCGTCGGGAAGCCGGCGCCGCCGCGGCCCCGCAGGCCCGACGCCTTCACGATCTCCTGGATCGCGACCGGCTCCATGTGCAGGGCCTGTGCGAGTGCCTTGTACCCGCCGCGGGCCTTCCAGCCCTCGAGGGTGCGCGCCTCCGGCTCTCCGAAATGCTTGGAGAGGATCGGGGTCTCGCGGGGATGGCTCTTGTGGGGATAGCCCATTTATCGAACGACGGGTGTGAGGTGTGCGGTGTGAGGTGTGCGGGCACTGCCCGCACCTCCCACCGTCAGTTCTCCCTGCTGCTCTCCCAGATGGCTCGCGCGGGCATCGGTCGGCATCACGGCAGTCCCGCCAGGATCTCGGGCACCTTCTCCGGCGTCACGTTCTCGACGTAATCCTCATTGATCTGCACCGGCGTCGCGAATCCACAGGCGCCCAGGCATTCCACTTCGATCACGGTGTACCTGCCATCGGCTGAGGTGAGGCCGAGCTCCTTGCAGCCGGTGTGCTCCAGGAACGCCTCCACCACCTTGTCGGCGCCGGCACAGAGGCAGGGCGACGTGGTGCACACCTGGATGAAGTGCTTCCCCACCGGATGCTGGTGGTACATGGTGTAGAACGTCACCACGCCCTTCACGTAGGCGGCGGTGCAGCCGAGCTGGTCGCCGACCTCCATCATGGCGGCCTCGCTGATCCAGCCGCGGTCGTTCTGCACCATCCAGAGCGCGGGAAGGAGCGCCGCCCGCTTGTCCGGGTAGCGCGTGATCAGGTCCGCGAGCTCCTTGCTGCGCGCGGAACCGGGCGTGAAGACGGGCTCATAGGGCGCGTCGTGCGCGTGGGCGCTCGCTGCGACGCCGGGCGCGGAGGGTCCGTGGCTCATCGGTCGATCTCTCCCATCACGATGTCGATCGAGGCATTGATCGCGATGACGTCGGAGAGCAGGTGGCCCTCCACCATCTTCGAGATCGCCGAGAGGTTCACATAGCTCGGCGGCCGGATGCGCCAGCGCACCGGCTTGGACGTGCCGTCGGAGACGAAGTAGTAGCCCTTCTCCCCCTTGGGGCTCTCCACCGGCACGTAGCACTCGCCGATCGGGGGCCGGGGGCCTTCCATCACGAGCTTGAAGTGATGGATCATCGACTCCATCTCGCTCGTCGCCTTGCCCTTGGGCGGCAGGATGACGCGCGGGTCGTCGACGTTCACCGGACCCTCGGGGAGCCGCTTGAGCGCCTGCTCGAGGATCCGCACCGACTGCCGCAGCTCCTCCTGGCGCACGAGGTATCGATCATAGACGTCGCCGTTGGTCCCGACCGGCACCTCGAAGTCGTACGTCTCGTAGTCGAGGTACGGGAAGTCCTTGCGCACGTCG
>JAOUHR010000218.1 GCA_029884515.1 Gemmatimonadota bacterium | reverse complement strand
CGGCGACCGTTCGCGGCAGGAACTGCAGCCCGCGCTGATCGATGCTCGCCGCAGTCGGCGCCGTGGCCCGGCCCATCGTATCGACCCGCCGGAGGAACACGACGACGCCCTTCGCAAGCGGATCGAGGCTCGCCAGTGTCCCCTCGACGCTGGCGCTCAGCGCCTGTGCGCCGCACGGGTGCGTCTGGGTGACGAGCGTCGCGATGACGAACAGGGTCCGGAGCGCGCGACGTGAGGCGGGAGCGGTCATGCGCCCTCCTCATCGTTGGCCGCCGCGCCCTGCGACTCCGCGAGCCAACGGTGGAAGGTCCGTCGGCTGACGCCGGCGGCGATGGCGGCTTGCGAGACGTTGCCGTGGTGGGTCTCGAGCATCCGTGACGCGTACCGCGAACGGAACGCCTTCTGTGCGGCCTCGCGCGCGTCCTCGTAGCGGATCGGCCATGGATCCGCCGGTGCCTCGCTCGGCGCCGGCGCCAGCCGGAGGCTGGGTGGGAGTTCGGCGGTGCCGATCACGTCGCCCGTGTCGAGTGCGACCAGCCGCTGGGCGACGTTGCGCAGTTCGCGCACGTTGCCCGGCCATGGATACCGCTCGAGCAGCGCCCACGCTTCCGGCGCGATGCGCGGGATGCGACGGCGGGCCAAGGTGGCGAACTCGGTGAGGAACGCGTTCAGCATCACCGCCAGGTCTCCGGATCGTTCGCGCAACGGTGGCAGGCGGAAACCGACGACATTGAGCCGGTAATACAGGTCCTCGCGGAACTGGCCCTCCGCGACCGCCGCCTCGAGTTCCCGATTTGTCGCCGCCACCACGCGCACGTCAAGGTCGAGCAGTCGGGAATCCCCGAGCTGCCGCATCTGCCGCTGCTCCAGCACTCGGAGGAGCTTGACCTGCAGCGTGAGCGGCATCTCCCCGATCTCGTCGAGGAAGACGGTCCCGCCTTCGGCCTGTGCGAGGAGCCCCTGTCGCTGCTTGACGGCGCCGGTGAACGCGCCCTTTGTGTGTCCGAACAGCTCCGCTTCCAGGAGCCCCTCCGGCATGGCCACGCAGTCGACGGGCACGAAGGGACGGTCTCGCCGCAACGAGTGCGCATGCAGGTAGCGGGCGACGAGCTCCTTGCCGGTGCCGCTCTCGCCGGTGAGCAGCACGTTGGCGTCGGTCGGCGCCACGCGTGCGGCCTGGTCGAGCAGGTGCGTCATGAGGGGACTCGAGCCGAGGATCTCCGCACCCTCGACGGACCGCACGACCTGCGTGCGGAGTGACCGGTTCTCCTTGGTGAGTCCGCGATACCGGGCGGCGCGGTCCACCGCGACGAGGAGCTGGTCGCCCGTGAAGGGCTTGGTGACGAAGTCGAACGCGCCTTCGCGGACGGCCGCCACGGCGGTCGTCACGGAGGCATACGCGGTCATCATGATGACCGGTCGCGTGGGGTCGTCGGCGACCGCGGCTGCGAGGATCGTCATGCCGTCGGCACCGGACATCCGCAGGTCGGTGAGGATCACGTCGGGATCGAACGACGCGGCGACCTCGCGGAAGCGCCGCGACTCGGCGAGCCCCTCGCAGGCGTAGCCCTCGGAGACGAGGATGCGTTCGACGTTCTCGAGCATCGCCGGCTCGTCGTCGACGATCAGGACGCGCGGTGCATCCATGTCTCGCCCGCCGGGTTGAGTGGGAGGATGACCACGAATCGCGTGCCGCCGGCGGGGACGTCGCCGACGTGGATCGTGCCGCCATGGCGGTCGACGATCGAGCGGCACACGGCCAGCCCCAGTCCCGTCCCGCGGTTGGCGCCCTTCGTCGTGAAGAAGGGCTCGAAGAGTCGCGCCCGGTGTTCGGGCGCGATCCCCGTTCCCGTGTCCTCGACCTCGAGCGCAATGGCCCCCGGGCCCTCCGGCCGCACGGCCAGCGACACCCTCCCGCCCGGGGGTGTCGCGTCGGCGGCGTTCAGCAGGAGGTTCACCAGGACCGTCTCGATGGCCTTCGCGTTCGCGACGATCTCCGGAACCCTCTCGTCGACGTGCGACTCGAGCCGCACACCCCGGACGGCGAACGTCTGCCGCAGCAGCGCGACGATCCCCGCCGCGAGTGTCTCCAGTGACACGGACTCCGCAACGCGATCGTCCTCCCTCGCGAAGCGCAGCAGGCTCGTCGTGAGTACACGGAGGCGCTCGACATGCTCGCCGAGCACGTCGAGGTCCTGGTGCACCGCGGCAGGCGCCAGCGCCTTCCGGGCGTCGCGCTGCATGCACTCGATGCGATTGCCGATGATCGCCAGCGGGTTGTTGATCTCGTGCGCGAGCCCCGCCGCCATCACGCTCATCGCCGCGAGGCGCTCGGAGCGGCGCATGTGCCGCTCGAGTCTCGACCGGTCTCGGTTGTCGCGCAGGATGAGCGAGGAGCCGAGTGCACGGCCCTCGGTGTCGCGGAGCAGCGTCTGCGTGATGCTCACCTCGACGGGTGTGCCGACCTTGGATGGAACCTCCATGAGGACGTTCACGATCGCGCCCCGCCGCTCGAGTTCGTCCGCGCGGGCGCGCCGCCCCTCCGGGGACACCGACGCGGGAGGGAAGAGCAGGGCATCCACTGGCCGCCCCACCGCCTCCGCCGCCGTCCAGCCGGTCAGCTGCTCCGCACCCCCGTTCCAGACACGGACGATGCCCTCGCCATCGAGAAGCACGATCCCGTCTGCCGAATGTGCGAGCAAGTCGCTCAGTTCAGTCCGCGTGCGCTCCAGGAGGCGTGTGCGCTCGGCGATCAGTTCCTCGCGCATGCGCCGGTCGGCGTCCACCTGCCGCGAGACCTCGAAGACGTCGTTCGCGAGGTCCTCGAGTTCGTCGTTGGTGTCGATACCGGGCGGCACCAGCGACTCGTGGCGCGCGAGCCGCCATGCCGCCTCGCGGATGCGGAGGATCGGCTTGGTGAACTGGTCGGCCGCCAGCATGCCGAGGCCGAGCACGGCGAGCGCCACCAGCGGGGAGGCCAGCAGCACGGTCAGCAGGAACTCGCGGGCGGGGGCCGTGAGCG
This sequence comes from Gemmatimonadota bacterium, assembly GCA_029884515.1. Taxonomy (GTDB): domain Bacteria; phylum Gemmatimonadota; class Gemmatimonadetes; order Gemmatimonadales; family Gemmatimonadaceae; genus Pseudogemmatithrix. Next base: position 1,630 of record JAOUHR010000218.1, on the reverse strand, counting down.
TCGCGATCGGGACCACGCGGTAGAGCGAGAGCCGCGGCGCCGACCCCGTTGCGAGGGTCAACGGCCGGTAGCTGACGAGTCGGCCGTTCCGGGTGAGGACGCTCCCGGCTTCGCCCGAGACCACCCGTGCGTTGTTCTCCGGCGACACGTCATCTCCGAGGATGATCCGGGGTTGGGACGCGAGCGGCCTCGAGGCGCCGCGAGGCATGGACGAGTGGAACAGGAAGAGGCCGCGGTCGTCCACGAGCCCCGTCACCCCCTGGAACCCCGCGGACGCACGCTCGAGAGGCGCGAAGAGCACGGCGGCGAACGCCTCCCCCACGACCGCTCCCCGCAGCTCGCCCTGCGCGTCGTGCACGGGAACGAGGATGGCGATGCACCGTGTCACCGTGGGCACCCCGGCGCTGTCCACGTCGGCGACCTCGACGGGGAGGAACACGTGCTCACCCGGCGGGATCCCGACGGCCCGCCAGGAATAGAACTGGCCGCCATCCGCCTGCTCGGCATGCCGCGGGCGGCCCGGCGCTCGCATGATGAGGCGGTACATCCCCTCCGTGTCGATGACCTTGATCTGGTAGATCGTGGGTTCGGTCTCGATGAGCGTCGCCGTGATGCGCTCGATGTCCCGGGCGTCGGCCGCGCGGATCCGGCCGTCGAGCAGCAGGGGAGCAAGCACGCGACTGGTCAGGAACTCCACATGGCTCGTGGCGGCGCGCAGTGCACCCGCCGTCTCCTGCTCCGCGAGCTCCAGGTCGAATTGGAGGGTGCCGCGCGCGTTGGACTCGATGCGCGACACGGTCTCGCGCGTGCCCAGAACGGACACGACCGCGATCGGCACGAGCGCCACCACCGTGAATGCGATGGCGAGCTTGAGCCGGATGCTGAGGCGCGGGAAGAGCTTGTTGATGTTGAGCGTGGCGCGCACCGTCGACAGACGAGGGAGAACGGGAGAGGCGCTACCCCTGCTCGCGGCAGGGCCAACAGGTACGGACGACTCCCTGACGGTCGGGCTCACCAGGCGAGCGAACCGTCAGATGGTTCACCTGTCTACTGTAGGGCAATACCTGCGCATAAGAAAGGGACCCGACGGCAACGCTGCGGCACCTCCGGAGCGCGGCGGGCGGCGGAACCGAGGTTCCCTGCAGGTGGGCGAGCGCTCAGGGAGGCGGAGTTCGCCGCAGGGCAGCGGTCGTGTCGAACTGCACCGGTGGCCTGAGGCCGTTCCTCTGCCGCACGCGCAGGTGGCACCCCTGGCAATCGCTCGGATCCACCTTGATCACGTGCGGCACGTGGCAGGTGGTGCAGTCGCGCGCGAGCCGACGGTGGTTGGGCCCCGCGTGGAAGGGGTTCTCCAGGAAGTTCGCGTGGCACCCTGACGCTGCGCACGAGTTCTTCGCGGCGGAGGGCAGGCTGTCCGTGTGCGGGTTGTGGCAGGTGCCGCACTTCCCGCCGTGCGGTTCGAGGCGCGGGGAGAAGTCCGGGAGGGTCATCTGCATCTCGTGACATCCCAGGCATTGCTGGCTCCCCGGGCGCAGCACGCCGGCTGCCGAGTCGCGCGTGGCCAGCAACGCGACGTCGTCCGTGAAGCCGTGACACCCCGTGCAGTGCAGGATGGTCTGGTCGCTCATCT
>JAOUHR010000217.1 GCA_029884515.1 Gemmatimonadota bacterium | reverse complement strand
AGTGAAAATCATCCAGGCGCAGTCGTACGGGAACTTCATGTTCGGTGACGGCCGGGCGCTCTCGATGGTGACGCAGGGGATCACCACCGCGATCCTCGGCGAGGGCTCCACCCCAGCGCCGGTGAACGACAAGCTCCTCGCCCTCGAGACCGACTCGGCCTCGATCGCCATGATGCGCCGCTTCACCGGCCCGCACGGCTTCGGCGACTGGCTCGCCTTCATGATCGGCCGCGGCGCCTCGCAGAACATCGGCTCCTTCCTCGGCAACGGCACCGTGCGCGTCTACGGCAAGGGCGGCGCGATGGGGCCGTCGTCGCCCGCCGAGCTCGACACGATGCGCGCGATGGTGGGACGCGCGATGCAGGACGGCGCCTTCGGGATCGCGAGCGCGCTCATCTACCCGCCCAACACGTACGCGAGCACCGAGGAGCTGATCGAGGTGAACCGCGCGGCGGCGCCGTACGGCGGCGTCTACATCACCCACATGCGCAGCGAGGGGGACAGGTTCCTCGAGGCGGTGGACGAGGCGATGCGCATCGGCCAGGAGGCCGGCGTCGCGGTGGAGATCTACCACCTGAAGGCGAGCGGCCTCCGCAACTGGCCCAAGATGGACCAGGCGATCGCCAAGATCGACTCGGCGCGTGCCGCGGGACTCGACGTGCAGGCCGACATGTACCTCTACCCGGCGGGCGGGAACTCCTTCGCGAGCTGCATCCCGCCCAAGTACTCCGCCGACGGCAAGCTGCTCGACAACCTGCGGGACCCTGCGCTCCGCGCGACGATCGTGAGGGAGATGCACGCGCGCGACGCCGGCTACGAGAACCTGTGCGAGATCGCGACGCCGGCGAACGTGATGGTGATGGGCTTCACGCGCCCCGAACTCAGGAAGTACGAGGGGATGCGCCTCGACCGGATCGCCGCCGACCTCAAGAAGGACTGGGCCGAGGCGATCATCGACCTGAACGTCCAGGAGAGGCTGGGACTCGGCGAGATCCTCTTCCTGATGAGCGAGCCGAACATCGAGCAGCAACTGCGGCAGCCCTGGATCAAGTTCGGCACCGATGCCGGCTCGCAGGACCCGGCGACCGCCAGGGGCCTCACGCACCCGCGCACCTACGGCAACTTCCCGCGCCTCCTCGGCCACTACGTGCGGGAGCGGAAGGTGATCCCGCTCGAGGACGCGGTGCGCAAGGCGTCGGCGGCGGTGGCGGCGCGGCTCTCGCTCGACGATCGTGGCGTGCTCAAGGCCGGGCTCAAGGCCGACGTGATCGTCTTCGACCCGAACACGATCACCGACGTGGCGACATTCGAGAGGCCGCACCAGCTCTCGACCGGGATGCGCGACGTGTTCGTGAACGGCGTGGCGGTGTTGCGTGACGGACGGCACACCGGCGCGAAGCCCGGGCAGGTCGTGCGAGGGCCGGGATACCGGCCGTGAGGTCCCTCGCGGTCATCGCGGTCATCGCGCTCGGAGCGCTCGGAGCGTTCGCGGCCTGCGGGGGACCCGCCGGCACCACGATCACCAACGTGATCATCGTGGACGGCACCGGACTGCCCGCGGTGACCGGCTCGGTGCGCTTCGTCGGCGACACGATCGTGGCCGTCGGCCACGCGGATCCCGTGCGTGGGGACACCGTGATCGACGGGCACGGGATGGTGCTCGCACCCGGGTTCATCGACACGCACAGCCACCACGGCGGCGGGCTGCTCACGTCGCCCGAGGCGCTCTCGATGGTGAGCCAGGGCATCACCACCATCGTCGGCGGGAACGACGGGTCGCATCCCTATCCGCTGGCGGCAGCGATGGATTCGCTCCGCGCCGCCGGGCCGTCGGTGAACGTCGCCTACTACGCCGGGCACGGCACGATCCGGTCGGCGGTGATGGGCGACGACTTCGCCCGGAAGGCGACGCCGCGCGAGGTGGACTCGATGGCGGTGCTGCTCCAGCACGAGCTCGATGCGGGCGCCCTCGGGCTCTCGAGCGGCCTCGAGTACGACCCCGGCATCTACTCCGACCGCGCGGAGGTGCTCGCGCTCGCCAAGGTCGCCGCCGCGGCCGGCAGCCGGTACGCCAGCCACATCCGGAGCGAGGACCGGTGGTTCTGGGACGCGATCGACGAGATCATCACCATCGGCCGCGAGGCGAAGCTCCCGGTGCAGGTGAGCCACATCAAGCTGGGGATGATCCCGCTCTGGGGGCGCGCGGACTCGCTCGTCGCATTGCTCGACGCCGCGCGCGCGAGCGGCGTGGACATCACGGCCGACATCTACCCCTACACGTACTGGTCGTCGACGCTCACGGTGCTCTTCCCCAGGCGCGACTTCGCGAACCGGGCGGAGGCGAACACGGTCCTGCGCGAGATCGCCAGGCCAGAAGGGCTGCTCATCGGGCACTTCGAGGCGAATCCCGCCTATGCGGGGAGGACCGTGGCCGAGATCTCGCGCCTGCGGAAGGAGGACCCCGCGAGCACGCTGATGGGGCTCATCCGCGAGTCGCTCGACTGGGAGAAGGCGCACCCCGGACGCTCGGGCGAGAGCGTCGTCGCCACGGGGATGGACGAGCCCGACATCGTGCGGCTCCTGCAGTGGAACCAGAGCAACATCTGCTCCGACGGCTCCGAGGACGGCGCGCATCCCCGCGGGTTCGGCGCCTTCCCGCGCGTGCTCGCCCGGTACGTGCGCGCCGAGCGCGCACTGACGCTCGAGGACGCGATCCACAAGATGACGGCGCTCTCGGCCGCGCACGTCGGGATCACGAAGCGCGGCACGATCGCGCCGGGCCGGTACGCCGACCTCGTGCTCCTCGACCCCGCGGCCGTCGCCGACCGCGCGACGCCCGCCGAGCCGCACCTGGCCTCGACGGGCATCGTGCGCGTCTGGGTGAACGGGCAGACGGTGTGGGAGGACGGAGCCACCCGGCGCGTGCGCGCCGGGCGGATGCTCACACGCGAGAACCGCTGATCAGCCGGTTGCCGCCGCCGGCTTCTCGCCCGTCATGTCGTAGACCGCCCCGGCCACGGCACCCATGATCACGGCCCAGACGACGCCCATGATCGTCCACATCCAGGCGGTGCCGTAGCTGAAGTCGCGCATGATGAGCGACATCGTGATCCAGAGGGGGAAGTTCATCACGATGCCGATCGCGAGGCCGTAGCCGGCGCCGCCGCCCGCGCCCGGCCCGAACGCCGCGCGCACCTTGTCGAAGAACCAGACGAAGACGAGCGCCATCACGAAGTCGTTCACCACGAGCCATTGGATGGACAGGTCCGCCATGTCCTTCATGATCGCCGGCGGGGAACCGAGCAGCGGGAAGAGGTAGGTGTTGGTGACGAAGTCGTAGACGTTCGCGACGACGCCGACGGCGAGCCCGGTCTTCAGGATGCGTCCGGTGTGCATGGGGTTCCTCCGTGGGGGAGTGGGGACGACCATGGGACGCTCCACGGTAGGGGTTCCTGGGACGGAGCGAAAGGGTGCCGGTCGCCGCCGCCTGACCGGCGCGGTACCTTCCCCGCAAGGAGAACCGGAGACCCATGGACGCATTGATCCGCGGACTGCACCACGTCACGGCCACCGTGAACGACGCCCAGCAGGACGTCGACTTCTACGTCGGCCTCCTCGGGCAGCGCCTGGTGAAGAAGACGGTCAACTTCGACAACCCCGGCGTCTACCACTTCTACTACGGCAACGAGGCGGGGACGCCCGGCACGATCATGACCACCTTCCCCTACAAGGGGATGGGCGTGCGCACGGGCGCGAACGGCGCGGGACAGATCACCACCACCTCCTTCAGCGCGCCGGCCGCGGCGCTCCCGTTCTGGCGCGCGCGGCTCACCGAGGCGAAGGTGCCCTTCACGGAGGCGCCCACGCCGTTCGGTGAGGAGGCACTCCTCTTCGACGACCCCGCCGGCCTCCACATCCGCATCGTCGGCGCGCCGCGCGACGACCGCGAGCCGTGGACGCGTCCCGACATCAGTGCGCAGCAGGCGATCCGCGGCATCCACAGCGTCGCACTCAACGTGCGCCATCCCGCGATCACCGCCGGCCTGCTCACGGAGATGATGGACTCGCGCCAGGTGGGCGATGACGCCGGCATCACGCGCTTCGCGATGGGCGAGGCGCAGCCCGGCACCATCGTCGAGCTCCTCGAGGCCCGCGACGACCACGCGGCCGTCAGCGGCCTCGGCACGGTGCACCACGTGGCCTTCGCCGTCGCCACGCCGGAGGACCAGCTCCGCATGCGGAGTGAACTCCTCAAGCTCGGCCTCGGCGTCACCGACGTGCTCGACCGCCAGTACTTCACCTCGATCTACTTCCGCGAACCCAACGGCGTGCTCTTCGAGATCGCGACGCTGCCGCCGGGGTTCGCGATCGACGAACCACTGGAGCGACTCGGCACCGCACTCAAGCTCCCGCCCTGGGAGGAGCATCGCCGCGCGCTCATCGAGTCCCACCTCCCACCGGTGGAGTACTGATGCCGACCACCATCGCGCTCCCGCCGCACGCCGGCGAGGTCGCACTGCGCCGGGGCGCCGCGCTCTCCGAGGCGCGCCTCGCCGTGATCATGGTCCACGGACGGAACGCGGGGCCGGGGAACATCCTCGAGCTGGTGCCCGCGATCGACCACCCCGACGCGGTCTACCTCGCGCCGGCCGCGAAGGGCA
>JAOUHR010000216.1 GCA_029884515.1 Gemmatimonadota bacterium | reverse complement strand
TTCGTGAACGTCGCGCCCACCCGGACGCCCGCGATGTTGAACGTCCCCGTGAGCAGGATGGCCGCCGCGGCGATCCACCGGACCTTCATCACTTGGTCCGCCGCGCCGGGGTCCCCCCCCATCACGCGCCAGAAGTACTCGGCGAAGGTGATCGCGATGGCGCCGAGTGATGCCGCACGAATCATCACGAGTTGGCCCCAGCCGAACACGAACGCCGGCGGCTTCCCCCACCCTTGGCGCAGGAAGACGTAGATGCCGCCGGTCTTGGGCAGCGCGCTCGCCACCTCGGCGATCGTGAGCGCGCCGCAGATCGCGAAGATCCCGCCGGCGAGCCACGAGGAGAGCATCGGCAGCGGGCCCGGCAGGCGGTCGGCGATGCCGGCCGGCGAGCGGAAGATCCCCGAGCCGATCGTGGACCCGATGACGACGGCGATCGCGCTCCAGAGACCGATGCGGCGCTGGAGTCCCTGCGGTGCGGGTGGATGCATCGGGCGATAATACGGCATGGCACTCCCTCCGGCGAGGGGGAGTGGCGATACTTGTGGGATGCCATCCCTCCTGGCGGCGGCGCTCCTCTGGGGCGCGGTCGCAGCCGCCCTGGCCGGTCAGGTCATGATCCTCCGTTCGAGCCGGCGCGTGATCGGACGCACGCCCGGCGCGCGCCGCCCGATTGAGTGGCTCTTCGCCATCGGCCCGGCCGTGGTCCTCGTGGTGGTGCTGATCCTCACGTGGCACGCCGCGACCAGGCCGCCGGTGCTGCGCATGGACGTGCTCCCCGTGGCCGGCGAGTTGCGCTCGTGAGCGCACCCGGGCACGGGAGCCTCGCCGCCGCGGGTGCCGCGAAGCCATCGCGCACGCTGGCGCAGGACCTGGTCTCGCTCACCAAGCCGCGCATCATCTCGCTGCTGCTGCTCACGACCATCGCCCCGATGTACGTGGCGGGCGACCCCGGCCTCGGCACCGTGCTCCTCGTGGCCCTCGGCGGCTACCTGATGGCCGGCGGTGCGAACGCGGTGAACATGTACCTGGACCGCGACATCGACCATGTGATGGCGCGCACCAGGCTGCGGCCCATCCCGAGCGGCCGGATGCAGGCGCGCTTCGTGATCGCCTTCGGCGTGCTGCTGGCCACGGCGGCCACCTGGCTGCTCGCGGCGCTCGTGAACGTGCTCACCGCGGCGCTCGCACTCGCGGGGTTCTACTTCTACGTCTTCGTCTACACGCGATGGCTCAAGCGCACCTCGCCGCAGAACATCGTGATCGGCGGCGCCGCAGGGGCCTTCCCGCCGCTCGTCGGCTGGGCGGCCGTCACCGGCCGGCTCGACCTCACCGCACTCTACCTCTTCCTCATCATCTTCTATTGGACGCCGCCGCACTTCTGGGCGCTCGCGCTCAACAAGCAGGTGGACTACGGGAATGCGCACGTGCCGATGGCGCCGCTCGTCTGGGGGGAGCGGGAGACGAAGGACCAGATGTGGTGGTACACGGTGCTCCTCGTGGCGCTCACGGTGCTGCCGGTGACGTTCGGCGCCTTCGGCCTGGTGTACCTCGTGAGTGCGCTCGTCCTGGGCGGCGTGCTCCTGGCCGGCGTCTGGCGCGTGCGCGTGGCGGCTGACTTCGCCAAGCCGGCGTGGTGGGTGTACGGCTACTCGCTGCTCTACCTCGCGCTGCTCTTCGTCGCGATGGTGGTGGACGCGCAGCTCTGACGCGCCGGCCCTAAAGCACCACGAGGTCGCGCTGGACCTCCGCCGGCGTGACGACCAGCTGCCCCGCCGCATCGACGTACGCGTTGACCTCGGTGCGCATCCCGATCTCGCCCGCGAGGTAGATCCCCGGTTCGATCGAGAACCCCACGCCGGGGATCAACCGCCGGGTCTCGCGCGTCTCGAGGTTGTCGATGTTCGGCCCCGAGCCGTGGAGGCCGCGCGCGTCGATCGAATGCCCGGTACGGTGCGTGAAGTGCGGCCCGAAGCCCCGCGCCTCGATCACGGCGCGCGCCGCGTCGTCGGCCTCGCCCCCGTGGACGGAGCCCCCCGCGGCGAGCCGCGCGCGCAACAGGGCGATCGCCGCATCGCGTGCGTCCCGGATCGCCGTCCACACCTCGATCGCCCGAGTGCTGGGCGCGCCGATGCTCGCCATCCAGGTCTGGTCCGCCCACATGCCGCGCCCGCCGGCGTCGGTCGCGAAGAGGTCGATCAGCACGATGTCGCCTTCGCGGAAGGCGCGCGGCGCGGCGGCGGAGGGCTCGTAGTGCGGGTTGGCCGCGTTGGCGGTGGCCGCCACGATCGGCCCGTGGTCGGCCTCGAGTCCGTTCGCCTTGAACCCCTCGTGCAGGAGTGCGGCCACCTCGTGTTCGTGGAGGGGGGACCCGGTGCGGGCCGCCGCCCCGATCCGCGAGAAGGCGTCGAGGGCGAGCGTGCGGAGCACCTCCGCGTTGCGGCGGTGGGCGGCGATCTCGGCCTCGCTCCAGAGGGCGAAGAAGCGCGAGACGAGGTCGGCGCTGGTGACGACCTCGGCGCCGCTCGCGCGCACCAGCTCGAGCAGCCCCGCCGGGACGAGATCCACCACCGGCACGGCGTCGCCGGCCGAGTACTCCATCGCGATGCGCTTGCCCTTGACCAGCGGCGGGAGCGCGGCCTCGAACTGGCGCCACGAGCTGTACACCTGCTTCGTCCACTCGGCCGGCCACCCGGCCCACGGGCCCTGCTCGATGGCGTGGGTGATCGCCACCGGCGTCCCGCTCGCGGGGATCCAGCCGAGGATGCGCCGCGTCACGAACCCGTGCATCCCGAGGATCGCGCCGGCAACCTTGTTGAGGCCGCGGAAGTCGTACAGGAGCCAGCCGTCCACGCCCGCTTCGCGGAGCGCGGCCTGGAACGCGGGCAGGGTCTTCGGCGTCAGCATCGTCGCACCTCGGTCAGCGGATCGCGCGCCACTCGGCGCGCCACTCGCAGGTGGGCTCGCCACGCGACATGCAGCGCACGTGCTCCACGGCGCCGACGCCGCCCACGAGCAGCTGCATCAGTTCACGCAGGATCGCCTCGTAGAAGGTGCACCCGGTCTGGCGTGGTCCGGCGTCCCGGCTCACGGACCGGGGCACCTCGAGGAGGATCGTCGCGCCCACACGCCGCACCGATCCGCCGAGGTAGCGCGTTCCGATCCGCCGCACATGCCGCAGCGCGAGCGGCCGGGCGATCATCGTGGGGAGCCCGCGCACGAGTTTGCGCGTGGGCCGCGGGATGCGGCCATAGGTCTGTCGCGCCAGGCCGCGGCCCGCCTCGCGGAACACCGCCTCGGCGTCCGGCCGGCGGCCGATGAGCTTGGCGATCCCGGCCGCCTCGTCGATCGGCAGCCGCTGGTTCCGCTTCACCGCCTCGTTGTATCGGCGGATCTGCGCGAGCACGGTGTCGCTCAGGCCGAACCGCTTGGTGCGCAGCTCCTCGACGAACTCCGCCTCGAGGTCGCCGTCGGGCATGTCGACGGACCGGACGGCTTCGAGCAGGACGAGCGGGACCAGCGGATCGACGGTCGTGGACATCGGTGGGATGGGGGGAGTGGACCGCGGAGCAAGGTAACCGCCTCGCGCCGTGCGCGTCACTTCTTGCGTGCCCTGCGCGTCCGCGGCAGACTCCTCCCCCATCACCGACTCGCTGATCGTTCGCGCACTGCTCGGCGCGCTCGGCGCCGGCGTCGTCGCCGCCTTCGCGCGGCGCGCGGGGATGCTCACGCGCGGCGGACAGTGGGCGGCCTTCGCGACCGGCATCGTGGCCACGGCCGCCGGCTGGGACTGGGCCGCGCTGCTCGTCGCATACTTCGTGGTCTCGGTCCTGCTCACGCGCGCAGGGTGGGAGGCGAAGCGTGCCGCCGTGCGCGAGGTGCTGCCCATGCAAGGCGAGCGGAACGCGACGCAAGTCGCCGCGAATGGCGGGCTCTTCGCGCTGCTGGTGTTCGTGGGCGACCTGCGAGGCGAGCCCCTGCTGCTGGTGGCGGGCCTCGGCGCGATCGCCGCAGCGGCAGCCGACACGTGGGCCACCGAAGTGGGGTTGCTGTGGGGAGGCGAGCCCCGATCGATCGCCACGGCGCTGACTGTGCGGCGAGGCGAGTCGGGGGGAGTGACGCTGGCGGGCCTCGGCGCGAGCGCCGCCGCCGCGCTCGGCTTCGCCGCCGCGTCCCACGTGCTCATCCCCGTGCGGAGCGGCGCGGGTGGTGCGACGATGATGGCCGTCGCGCTCGGCGCCCTCGGCGGGAGTCTCGCCGACAGCGTCCTCGGCGCGACGCTGCAGTCGAACCGCTGGTGCGACAATTGCCGCATGTGGACCGAGCGCCGAGTGCACACCTGCAAGTACCGCACGCGGCACGCGCGCGGTGTACGTTGGATGACCAACGACACGGTGAACTTCCTCGCCACGGTCATCGGCGCACTCGTGTCCCTCACCGTCCTCGGCTGGCTGACCTGACAATCGCCGATGCCCCTCGACCCCGCCCGGTTCCGCTCGGCACTCGGACGCTTCGCGTCCGGGGTCACCGTGCTCACGATGCGCGACGCGGAGGGCAAGGACCACGGCATGACCGCGACCGCCTTCTCGTCGCTCTCGCTCGACCCGCCGCTCGTGCTGGTCTGCATCGACAAGGCCGCCTCCATGGCGGGTCCGCTCGAAGGCGCGACGCACCTCGCCGTCAA
>JAOUHR010000004.1 GCA_029884515.1 Gemmatimonadota bacterium | reverse complement strand
ACGAACACGCGACCGTTCGCGTCGAGCCGGCTGTCCATCACCAAAGGGTCGCCGAACTGCTGGACGATGGGCCACACGGTGGTCTCGAGCTCGACGCCCAGCGCGGTGAAGAGGTTGTCCATCTGGCCGTGGAGGGTCGGTTGCCCATTGACGGCCGACGCCGTGTCCTCGAGGATCACCACGTGGTCGCCGACGAAGACGGCGCGCCCCCCGATGTTCGTGAAGGTGTTGCAGAGGTTCGGCTGTCCCAGTGCGGCGATCCGCACCGGGAGGACCGCGCCGGGCGCGGGCGTGTCGAGATGCGCGCCCGCGGGCGCCTGGCGGAGCGCCGCCGGCGGGCGGGCGGACGCGAGGAGCGCACGATTGGCCTCCATCACGCGTGCGTGTGCCTCGAGAGAGCGGCGCGCGGCTCCCCGGTCGCGCGACGGATCGAAGGGGGGCTCCGCACGCCGCGGCGCCTCCGTGCGCAGGGCGCCGGAAGGCGGCGCCATCTGCGTCGCGGCCGACCCGCCGGTCATCACGCCGCTCACCGTGAGTGCCACGTCGCCGGAGCCGACGGCACGCGTGGCGTTCTGCACGGTGAGCAGGTACCGCCCGCCCTCGGGCGCGAACTCGTTGCACCGCGCATCGGCGAGGGTGGCGAACACGAGCGACTGTCCCACCGCGAGCGACCGCTGCGCAGCGACCTGGAGCGTGACCGGCGCGACGCCGATCCCGGTGCTCGTGGTCACCTGGACGGCCACCGTGCGCGTGGGCTCGCAGGCGAACGCGGCGGCGGCGGGAAGCGCGAGGAAGAGCTGGGTGGACGTCGCAGAGGTGACCGCCACCGGCACGCCGTCCAGGAGCACGGAGTTGGCGGCGGGTGTGGGCCCGAACCCCGTGCCCGCGAGTGCCACGACCTGTCCGGGCGCGACGAACCCGGGTGACACCTGGGTGATCGCGGGGCCGCCCGGCGTCACCGTCGCACCGACCTCCACCACGGCAGTCGCCGCGAACGACTCCGCCCGCGCGGTGACGCGCGCCGTACCGACCGCCTGCGCACTCACCTCGCCGTTGCTGCTCACCGCGGCGATCCGCCCGGCGCTCGACTCCCACGTGCGCGGCACGCCTAGGATCTCGATGCCCGCCGCGTCGCGCGCGGTGGCGTGGAGCGCACGTCCGCCGGCCGGCAGCAGCAGCCGCACGGTGTCCGCGTCGAGCGTGAGCGAGGCCACCGGCGGGTTCACGAGCGAGAGGGAGATCTCCGCCGACACGTTTCCGACGGAGGCCCGCGCGATGCCGGTGCCCGGCGCCAGGGCGAACAGGAGGCCCTCGGCGCTCACGGCGAGCGTGGCCGGCGTCAGCGACCGCCAGAGGACCGGGCGACCCTCGACCACCTGCCCCTTCGCATCGAAGGGTGTCGCGGTCGCCTGCACCACGAAGCCGGGCCGCAGCGTGTCCGACGGCACCGCGAGCTCAAGCCGTCGCACCCCGCCGGCACCCGCGGGCCCATCCCCCGTGCACGCGAGCGTCGTTCCGACGAGCGCCGCCACGGCCACCCGACGGATGCGGCCCTGCATTGCGGTGAGGAAGGCACGCATGCCCCCTATTGTACACCCCATCCGTCGCGCTTGGCGACCGCGAGCCACGGGCTGGTACATTCCGGATGTGACCCAACGCACTGGAGCGCCGCCGGACCGCCCGATGGACGGCCCGACCGTCGGTCCGCGGCCCCTCGCCGCCCGGATGCGCGAATGGTGTGCGGGCCGCTGGTGGTGGTGGCGGGCGCCCATCTTCGCGTACCTCGCGTTCCAGGTGCTCCGTCCCCTGCGCGAGCAGGGCGAATGGACGCTGTTCTCCGGGATCATCTTCGGCGCGCACGAGTTCGGCCACCTCTTCTTCGCCTTCCTCGGCGAGTGGTGGGGCATCGCCGGCGGCAGCCTGATGCAGGTCCTCGTCCCGCTCGGCGCGGCCGCCGTGGTGATGCGGAGCAAGGACTGGTTCGGCCTGGCGATCTGCGGGCTCTTCCTCGCCACCGGCCTTGCCGAGCTCTCGTGGTACGTGGCCGACGCGCGCACGGAGATGCTCGACCTGGTGAGCTTCTCGGCGGAGGGGGCGATCCACGACTGGAACTACCTGCTCACGCGCGCGGGGCTCCTTCAGCAGGATCTCGCGATCGCGCGCGCGCTGCGGTTCGCCGCGTGGACGCTTCTGCTCGCCTCGACCCTGCTGGCCGCACGCCTCACGTGGTGGATGGCGACGGAGCGCGCGCCGGCGGACGCCGGCGCCTAGGCGAGCAGCCGGTCGAGCGCGCGCGCCGCGGTCTCGACCTCGTCCTCGGTGTTGAAGTAGTGCGGCGAGACCCTGAGGAGCGAGTCCACCCCCTTGCGATCGAGGTCGATGAGCGCGTCGCCGCGCGACTGTGCGCTGGTGTTGATGCCCTGGCCCCGGAGCGCGAGCATCAGGTCCCGGCCACTGCGCCCCTCGACGGCGAAGGTCGCGATGGCCGAGAGTTGCGCGCCTCGGTCGAGCGAGCGCACGCCGGGAAGCACCGAGATCCGTGCCCGCGCATGCGCCGCGAGCGCGTGGGCGCGCTGCGCCGCGCGCGGTACGCCGACCTCGAGGGCGTAGCGCGCCGCGGCGCCGAGCCCCATCACGAGCGCGTACGGGAACTCCCACTGCTCGAACCGGCGGGCGTCCGCGACGAGCGCGTAGGTGTCCGCCTCGGTCCAGCGTGCGCCGCGCATATCGAGCAGGAGTGGCGCGTCGCCGCGCGCGAGGGCCGCGTCGCTCGCCACGAGGAAGCCGATCCCGCGCGGTCCGCGCAGGAACTTGCGCGCCGTGGTTGTCAGGTAGTCGCACTGCAATGCGCCGACATCGATCGGCAGCTGGCCGACAGCCTGGCACGCATCAAGAAGGAATGGCACACCCGCTTCCCGGCAGTGCCGGCCGAGCTCCTCGGCCGGCTGGATCATCCCGCTGTTGGTCGGGATCCAGGTGACGGCGGCGAGCCGGGGCCGCTCGCGCGCGAGGAGTCCGGCGAAGGCGTCCACATCCACCCCACCTTCCGGCGCATCCGGCGCGCGCACCACGCGCACGCCCTGCCGCCTCGCGAGCGCGAGGTACATCAGCTGGTTCGAGACGTAGTCCGCGTTGGTGGTGAGGATCGCGTCGCCGGCGGCGAAGTCGAACGCGGAGAGCGCCTGCGCGAAGGCATGCGTGGCGCTCGTGACGATGGCGATGTTGCGCGGCCGTGCGCCGACGAGCGCGGCGATGGCGGCGTACACCTGCGCGACCTCGACGGCCGCGGCGTCCGCGGCCTCGTAGCCTCCCTCGAGCGACTCCCTCCCGAGGAAGCCCGTGATCGCGTCCTTCACGACCGCGGGCATGAGCGATGCACCGGCGTTGTTCAGGTGCACCCGCGCGGCGCAGCCGGGGGTCTCGGCGCGCCAGCGCGCGAGGTCCACCGCCTCGCTAGACTTCGCCACGTGTCGCTCGGCCGCGTGCGCTGTGGTTCAGCACCGACGGCGCGCGGCGGGATCCGCCAGCTCGAGCGTGGTGCGCGGAACACGTTCCATGAGGGGACCCGTTGTGAGGACGTCGGGGGCGCGCTTCGCAAGATACGGGTGGGGTGTCCTTGCCTTCAACCTGCTGGTGATCCTCTGGGGCGCGTACGTGCGCGCCTCGGGCTCGGGCGCCGGCTGCGGCGCGCACTGGCCGCTCTGCAACGGCGTGGTGATCCCGCGCGCGCCGACGACGGCCACGCTCATCGAACTCACGCACCGCGCCACGTCGGGCCTGGCGCTCGTCCTGGTGGTGGTCCTGGTGGTGCGGGCGCGCCGCCTCTTCGTCCGCGGCTCGCCGGCGCGCACGGCGGCGCACGTCGCGATGCTCCTGATGCTCACCGAGGCGCTCGTCGGCGCCGGGCTCGTCCTCTTCGAGATGGTGGCGCAGAACGAGAGCATCGCGCGCGCCTATTGGCTCGCGGCGCACTTGCTCAACACGTTCCTCCTGATCGGCACGCTCGCCGTCGTGCCGTGGTTCGCGGGCGGCCGCGCGGCCCCGCGCCTCGCGCGCGTCGGCCGCGAGGGGGGGCTCCTGCTCGCGCCGATCGCGATGCAGCTTCTGCACCTGCTCACCGCCGACCTGCTCTGGCTCTCGCTGGTGCTCCTTGCCGCTGCGACGCTCGCCGAGCCGGTGGCGGCTACTGCCCCAGCCCGGTCGGGTTGATCCGCATCGAGCCGGGGAGGGCGTCGAGCAGCGGCTTGAGGTCGGAGGCGCGCTCGAGGGAGGTCACGAAGGTGAGGCCGTCGAGCGTGACGACGAGCATCTTGTCCACGCCGTAGAGCACCACACTCCCCCGTCCGGAGTGCACTACGTTGCACTCGGCGTCCACGAAGTGCACCTGGCCGAAGGCGCCGTTGCCGTCGTCATCGAGGTCGCGCGCGCGGCGGAGGGAGGCCCAGGTGCCCACGTCGTCCCAGCCGAAGTCACCCTGCAGCACGAGGAGGCGCTCGGTGCGCTCGAGGAGCCCGCGCTCGAGCGACGTGGAGCGCACGAGCCCCACGAACATCGGCAGGTTGCCCGTGCGCAGCGCCTCGAGCCCGTCGCGCACCTCGACCGCGTGGAGCGCCAACTCCTCGAGGAACGTGCCGGCCGCTCCCACGACGATCCCGCCGTGCCAGAGCGCGCCGTCCTCGATGCGCGACTCGGCCTGCACCTCGCTCGGCTTCTCCATGAACCCGCGCGTCGCGGCCACGCCGCCGCGCTGGAGCGGAAGGTCGGCATCGAGCGGCGCGGCGGGCATCACGTAGCCGAAGCCCGTCTCCGGCCGCGACGGACGGATGCCGATGGAGACCATCGCCTTCTCACGCGCGGCGAAGGCCGCCGCGCGCCGCAGCGTGCGCCGGAACTCCTCCGGGAAATCGGCCGCGATGTCGGAGTGGATCGCGCAGGCCATCGCGCTCGGCCCCGCGCGGCGTGCGAGCTCCTGCATCCCCCACGCGAGCGCGGCCGCGGTGCCGAGCGGGTGCGGCTCGACGAGCACGTTCTCCTCGGGCACGTCGCGCGTGACCGAGCGGATGGCGGGCGCGATGTCACGGCTGGTGAGGATCAGCACGCGCTCGGGCGGGATCGCCGGTTGCAGCCGGCCGACGGCGTCCTCGATGAGCGTCTGCTCCGACACGAGCTTGAGCAGCGGCTTCGGCTGCGCCGGCGTGCTCAGCGGCCAGAAGCGCGAGCCGATGCCGCCGGCGAAGATGACGGCCCAGAGCGCGACGTCCGTCTCGGGCTCGCTCGTCGCGACCGGTTGTTCGGCGGGCAAGGTGCCAGCGGCGGCCCCGCTCGCGGAGCCGCCGGGAGTGAAACCGACGGGTTGTCTCATCACCTGCTAAGGTACGGGCGCAGCGTGATCATCGCCACCGCGCTGACGATGGTGAGCATCGCCACCGCGACGCGCAGGGTGAGTGGCTCGCCGGCGAACGTCCAGCCGAGCAGCACTGCGACGACGGGATTCACGAAGGCGTAGGTGCCGGCGAGGGCGGGCCGCACCTCGTGCAGCAGCCACTTGTAGGCGCTGAAGCCGACGATCGAACCGAAGGCGACGAGATAGACCATGCTGAGTACGCCTCTCGAGGTGAGGTGCGTCGCGGCGATCCCGTGCCACTCTCCGGTCCAGGCGCTCGCGATCAGCAGCGCGCCCCCGCCGGAGATCATCTCCATCCCCGAGCCAAGCAGGGGTCGCGGCAGAGGCGGGAGGTGCCGGGAGTAGAGCGAGCCGGCCGCCCACGCGATCGTGCTCGCGAGCAGCACGAACAGGCCCACCACGGAGAGCACGCCACCGGTGCTCCCCCACGGGGCCACCAGGAGCAGCACGCCGAAGAGTCCGAGCGCCACGCCCACGACCTCGAGCGCCAGTGGGCGCAGGCCGGCCCGGCCGATCCACCCGAACATCATCAGCCAGAGCGGCACCAGCGAAACGACGAGCGCGACGATGCCCGACGGCTCGGCTTGCTCGGACCAGGTGACCGCACCATTCCCGATCCCGAGCATCAGGAACCCGATGATGAGGGAGCGCCGCCAGTGTGCGGCGGTGGGGCGGGCGGCACCGCGCACTCGAAGCCAACCGTAGAGGAGCACCCCGGCCGTGAGGTTCCGCACGCCGGCGACGATGAACGGCGGGATCTCGGCGACGGCGAAGGCGATCGCGAGGTAGGTGGACCCCCAGATCAGCCAGGTCGCGGCGAAGGCGAGGAGGACCCGCGGGCGCATCGCGTCAAGCTAATGCGCGGAACGGCCGCGTTCCGCACTGCATATTGAGGGCATGCCCGCACCGCGTCCGCTCGCCCTGCTCCTCCCACTCACGCTCCTGGCCGCCGGCGCGGGCGAGGCGCGCGGTCAGCCGGGGCCGGTCGGCAGCTGTGCGCCGGCGCGCACGGCACTCGTGCTGAGCGGCGGCGGCGCGAAGGGGACGGCGCACCTCGGGTTGCTCGAGTCGCTCGACTCGCTGGGGATCGTGCCCGACCTCATCGTCGGCACCAGCATCGGTGCGGTGATCGGGGCCCTCTATGCCAGCGGCGAGAGCAGCGCCGAGATTGCCGCACGACTCCGCGCCCTGCCCATCTCGATCGCCATCACGCGATACGAGCCGGTGGTCTCGGCGTCGCTCGGCGGGCTCCGGCCGGTGGTCGTCTGGGAGCGCGGCGCGGGCGGGTGGGCGCTCCAGCCGGGCACGGCGCGCGAGAACCAGGTGAGCTCCCTCTTCTCGCGCCTGATGCTGCGGGCGAACCTCGCGGCGCGCGGCGACTTCGACTCGTTGCCGATCCCGTTCCGCGCGGTCGCCACCGACCTCGAGGATCGCTCCGTGGTGGTGCTCGCGCGAGGCGACCTCGCGCGCGCGGTGCGGGCCAGCTCCTCGCTGCCGCTGCTGCTCCGCCCGGTGACGATCGAGGGACGGACGCTGGTGGACGGGGCGCTCGCGTCGAACCGGCCCGTCGCGGTCGCCCGCGCGCTGGGAGCGGAGCGCGTGATCGTCTCGACGCTCGAGTCGCCGAAGCCCGAGCGCACCTCGTTCGACGACCCCCTCACCGTCACGAGCGCCCTCTTCGAGTATCTCTGGGTGCAGGACAGCTTCGCGCTTGGACCCGAGGACGTGCGCGTCGCGAACCCGACGCAGACGTTCGACCAGCTCGATTTCAGCCAGGCCGCGATGGACTCGCTGATGGTGATCGGACGCGGCGCTGCGCGGAGCGCGCTCGCTGGCGCCGCGTGCGTGCACACGCTCACGCCGCGCCGCCAGCACATCCCGCTTCCCACGACGGTGGGCCGCGCCCGCCTGGTCACGCCGGACGTGCCGGACCGCGACGCGCTCCTGAGCGTCATCTCCCTCGTGCCGGGGACGCCGGTCGACACCACGCGCATCGGGCTCGGCCTCGAGCGGGTCGCATCGGTGGAGCGGTACCGCGGCTTGTGGCTCAACCCGTCCGGCTCCGGACGGACCGCGAACTTCGACGTGACCGTGGAGCCCGCGCCGACGCGCAGCGTCGGCATCGGCGTGGCGTTCGACCACACGATGTCGGGGCGCATCTGGATCGGGGCGGTGGACCGCGCGCTCTTCGGGCGCGACATCGACGGCGTCGGGCTGCTCACCGCCGGCACGTATCGATCCGACGTCACGCTCGCCGCGCGCCGGAGCGCGCGCGTGGGGGAGCGCTACTTCCCCATCGGGGGCTCGGTGGAGCTCGCCTCGGAGAGCGTGCGGCTCTACCAGGGGAGCGGCGAACTGCCCCCGGCGACGACCGGCGAGTTCACCGGGCTCCTCGGGCTGCGTCCGCTGTTCGAACCCGGATGGACGCACGAGTTCGGCGGCGACTATCGCCTCTGGCATGAGCCGGGCCAACCGACGCGCGGCACCGCCGGCGTCCGATACGCGCTCCGGCTGAGGCGCCCCCTGGATCCCGATGCGATCGTGACGGCGGAGGTGATCGCGCTCAGCGCCTGGCACCGGGCGCGCCTCGACCTCTCCCGGACGTACAAGGCAGGCATGCTGGAGATCCGCCCTCGACTGCGCGCCGGCTGGGGAGAGGAACTCCCCATCCAGCAGACCTTCGCGCTCGGCGGGCTCAACGGCTTCGCTGGACTCCGGATGCACGAGCGGCGCGGATCACAGGAGGCCTACGCAGCGCTCCTCTTCCGGTGGCCCGTCCGGCGCCGGGTCCTGGCACGCATCGAGCCGATGGCCGGGGCGATCGGGAACGGGACGGGATTCCTCACGCGCCGCACGGGCGGGGACGGCGAGATCCTGCTCGGCGGCCGCGTCGGGTTCGAGGTGGAGACGCCGGTGGGCCCGATCCGCGTGGAGCAAGGCTTCAACAACCTCGGGCGTCGCGAGGCACTGATCCGCGTGGGTACCTGGTTCTGAGTGCGATGGGGCGGCGACACGCGAGCCGTGGACGCGCGGCGATGGTCGGCCTCCTCGCGATCGGGTGCCTCGGGGGCTGCGGCGGGCCTGGCGCGTCGCCCACGGTACGGCCGCCGACGCACGAGTATCGGATAGAACGGGGCACCATCGTGATGCCCGACTCCACCCCACTCGCCGTCACCTGGTGGATCCCCACGCCGCGCACGCCGGGCGAACGCTTCCCCGCCCTGCTCGAGATGCTGCCCTATCGCAAGGACGACAGCTTCTACGCGCGCGACTTCCCACTCTACGACTGGTTCGCGAGCCGCGGCTTCCTGCTCGCGAAGGTGGACGTGCGCGGCACGGGCGGATCGGGCGGGAGTCTCCCGGACCGCGAGTACTCGGAGGCCGAACTCGGCGACGCCGTATCCGTGATCGAGGCACTCGCCGCCGATCCGCGGAGCAACGGCCGCGTGGGGATGTGGGGCATCTCGTGGGGTGGGTTCAACGCGATCCAGGTGGCGCTCCGCGCGCCGCCGGCGCTCAAGGCGATCCTCGCGCTCCACGCCTCCGACGACCTCTTCCACGACGACGTGCGATACATCGACGGCGTGCTGCACGTGGACCGGTACGCCCTGCAGATCGACCACGAGAATGGACTGCCACGCACGCCGGATCACAGCATCGACTCGGCCTACTTCCACGATCGGTTCGAGGCCGAGCCGTGGATCCTCACCTACCTGCGCCACGACCAGGACGGCCCCTTCTGGCGCGCGAATGGCTGGCGCTTCCGCCGCGATGACCTCCGCGTGCCCACGTACCTGATCGGCGGGCTCCTCGACGGCTATCGCGACACGCCCATCCGCGCGCTCGATTCGGCACGTGCGGCGCCGCTCAAGGTGGAGATCGGTCCCTGGGTGCACGCGTGGCCGGACAACGGCACGCCGGGCCCCGTCTACGAATGGCGCGAGCGCGCCGCGCGGTGGTGGGACCAGTGGCTGAACGACCGCGACACGGGACTGATGGACGAGCCGCGACTGCTCGTGTTCCAGCGCACCGGCCAACCGCCGGACGCGAAGCTCGCGCAGACCGCGGGCCAGTGGCGATTCGAGGACTGGCCCGTGCGCGGCGCGCGGCGCGATACGCTCCCGCTGGGTGCGCACGCAGCCGACACGCTCCGCTACCTGCCGCGTGCGGGCGTGGCGGCGGGCGCATGGTGGGGCGAGCCGACCGGCGACATGTCGGCCGACGACGCCCTGGGCCTGCGCTACGACACGGCGATCGAGTCGGCGGCGCTCACGTTGCTGGGGATGCCTCGCGTGCGGCTCGTCGTGCGGCACGGCGCATCCTTGGCGCACTGGGCCGCCCGCCTCGAGGACGTGGGCCCCGACGGGCGCGTGGCACTCATCACCGGTGGCGCGATCAATGCGACGATGCGGAAGTCCACCGCAGCACCCGCGCGCCTCCGCGCCGGCGCGATCGACACGCTCGACTTCGACCTGCACTTCACCACATGGACCGTCGCACCCGGACACACGCTGAGACTCGCGGTGGCCAACGCGCAGTTCCCGATGCTCTGGCCCTCGCCCGCCCCGATGACGTCGGTGGTGCTGGCGCGTGATTCGCGTCTGATCCTGCCGGTGGTCCCTGCCGCATCGGCGTATCCGGCGCCGCGACTGCCGCGCCCCACGCCCAGGCCGTCACGCCGCGACGTGGAGTGGCTCTCCGACACCTCCGCCGGTCCCGTGACCGCGCGTGACGCGGGTAGTGGCGAGACCAGCGTGCGGTGGCTCTCGGCAAGTGCCTGGCGCATCGGCACCACGCGATACGACGATCGCGAGGAAGAGGCCTACCGGGTCGCGGATGGCGACCCGGCCGGCGCGTCGTTCGACGGTCTCGCGTCGCGCACGATCACGCGCGACGCGCGCGTGCTGCGACTGGAGACGCGCATCGAGATCCGCGGCGTGCCGGACGCGCTCGACGTCAGCGTCACGCGCACGCTCAGCCGCGACGGCGTCGTGCTGCGGGAGCGGACCTGGCGGGACCGGGTCCCGCGGCGCTGGCACTAGGGTCGGGACCCGTGCCGACGCACCGTCGCGCGCAACGCGGTGCGAGACTCGGGATCAGACGCCGTAGCGGTCGCCCAGCTTCTTGCCGTACCACATGCCGAGGCCGAACCCGACCATGCTGAGGACGAAGGCGGTCATGATGCCGAACCGCGCGCCGAGCCACCAGCCGATGCCGCTCGTGACCGTGGTGACGATCATGACGATGGCTTTGGTCATGACCCGCCGCTCGTGCCGTGCGCTGCGTACCGACCGCTGGATGCCACTGGGCCTCGCCTGAAGGAGGGTTGTCCGCGTGTCCGGAGCGTGCGTGCCGTCGACACTCCACTCAGCTCGTCCAGGTCCCGAGCCCGAGCGCGAACAGACCGAAGAGGAAGCCGAGGAACGCCACCAAGCCGACGAAGGACGCGACGCGGTGCAACGTCCGCCAACGACGCTCCACACCGGCGTCGAGTTTCCAAGGCGCGCTCGTGAGCCGGCGCTCGGCCATCGCCCAGGCGCCGTAGCAGGCGAGGCAGCTCCCGCCGCCGATCAGGGCCATCGCGCCCTTGGGGAGCGCCCACACCGCGGCGAGCGCGACCAGCGCCCCGCCGCCGACGTCGATCCAGAGCCGGCTCTCCGGCGTGCGGCGAGCGCGATGGCTCAGCACCTCGCGCAGCGTCGCGTCGGGGGCGGGCGCGGTCATGGCCGGGTGAACCGCACGGAGATCAGGCGCGGCGGCGCGGTGCGGTCCGCCTCGTCGTCGCGCCACTCACCCAGGTCGGTGAGCACGAGGCCTGCCGCGAGCCCCGACCTGACGTACTCCGACGCGTCGTGCAGGAAGGCGGCGATGCGCGCGAGCTCGCCGGTCGCGGGGTCCGTGAATTCGGCCTGGCGACCGAGCAGCTGGCGCATCGGATGCAGCTCGGCGCAGAAGATCGTTCCCCCCGGCCGCAGCACGCGTGCGGCCTCGTTGAACACGGGCGGGAGTGCCTCGACGTGCTCGAGCACGAGGGTCACCACGATGAGGTCCACCGACGCGTCGGCCACGGGCCACGCGCGCCGCACGTCGTGCGGCACGAAGCGCACCGACGGCAGGCCCACCCGGCGCCGCGCTTCCGCAAGCATGCCGTCGGAGAAGTCGAGGGCGACGACCGCGCGGGCGCCGGTCGCGAGCCACTCCGTGTTGCGCCCGGTGCCGCACCCGAGTTCGAGTACGTCGCGCCCCGCCAGCTCGAGTCCGGCGGCGCGGAGGACGCGGCCGGCGAGGTCGCGGGTGCGATTCTCGTCGGTGTCGTAGCGCGCAGCCCAGAGGTCGTAGGCGCGCGCGACGTGGGCGGGATCCGGTGGGGCGGTCATCGTCACTCGATGCTACCCGAACCGGGGCCCCTCAGCCAGTCGTGCGGTGCGGCTCGTCCGGGACACCGATGAGGTACGTGATGTTCGCCGGCAGGAACGGGTGGCGGAGGACGCCGGCGTTCCAGCGGAAGCCGGTCGCTCCAAGACTCGAGACGAGACCCCGCAGCTCGCGTGGCGAATACGACCGCCATTGCGAGACGAGCCCGTCCCAGAGGCAGGTGAGCGGCACCAGCGGGATCACATAGGTCCAGAGCAGCCGGTCCCAGGAGAAAGGCCGAAGGAACGGGGTGCCGAGCCAGACGGCGAGGGGCATGAGTAGCAGCGACAGGAGCGTTCGCAGTGACCGCTCCGAGAGCTCGAAGATCGCGATGGGCGCTCGGTCCTTCGCGGCGGCCGCGAGGATGGCGCGTGCGTCGGGTGGGGCGAAATGGTGGAACGCGTTGAAGAGGGTCCGGAGTCCCGCGAGGTCGCGTGGCACGCGCCGGGCGTCGACCGGTGTCGCGCAGAAGGTGATCGCCTCGTTGGCCGCCGTGATGCGCTCGAACGCCGTGCGATTCGGGAACCAGTCGGTGAGGACGAAGCGCACGGGAGGCCCTTCGCGCGTCAGCTCCACCTGGAGCTCCGCGACCGGGCCGCCACCACCGGAGCAGAGGTCCACCACGCGGTCCGTGCCCGAGGCGCGGAGGGCCTCTCGCAGCCGCGGCGCGACGATCGCGGCAAGGCCGAGTCGCGACTCGAGGTACTCCAGGTAGTCCGTCGAGAGGTCGCGGATCCGGGCCGGGAACCACGCGAGGTCCTCCAGCTCCGCGAGCTGCAGGCGCGGCAGGAAGGTGCTCACGCGCCGGACCCCCGCCGCGCCGCCAAGCGCAGCCGGACGCCCTCGAGATGTTGGCGGTCGTGGTAGGGCGTGAAGAAGGGCTTCTCGCGAACGGTGTGTGGACCGGGCAGGAGGTGGTGAACGCAGCATCGATTGCCCATGAGCTCCGCCGGCGCTCCTGCGATCGCCTCGCGCGTCAGCGTTTCCGCCTCTGGACGGGGGGCAGTCGAGTCAAGATATTAGCGGGCGGCGCCTGACCATGGCGAGTCGTGCGCCTCCCCCACCACCTGGAGATCTGCATGCGCGGCGATTTCATGAAGTTCCTCAAGGAATACAGCGTCATCGGCTTGGCCATCGGCGTGATCATCGGTGCCAAGGCCGGCGAACTCGTGAAGGCGATCGTGGACGGCATGCTGATGCCCCTGATCGGTCTCGTGCTTCCGAGCGGCGACTGGCAGAACATGATGCTCGGTCCCATGGCGGTTGGGCAGGTGATCGCCGCCCTGATCAACTTCGTCATCGTCGCCTGGCTCGTCTTCATCTTCGCGAAGAAGGTGCTGAAGGAAGACACGGTCGCGAAGAAGTAGCGTGCGTCGGGGGCACCGCCGGGCGGACTCCGGCGGTGTCGCCCGCGGCGCCACACCTAGGCACCCCGACAGCCCGTCGGGGCGAACGTCAGCGGCCGGTCCGACGCCGGGTCGGCCGACGGGTCCGCGAAGAGTTTGACACCCTGATACACCCACCAGGCGCGCACCCAGGCCATTCCATCCTCCCGGCAGGTCTCGCGCAGGATCTCGTCCGCCATCCCGCGATACACCACGCGGTCGAGATACCGCTCCCGCATCAGCTGGTAGAGCGCGTCGTGGATGAGCGATCCGCGCATGAACGTCGCCGTGTCGATCGTCGGGCCCGACGGTCCGTCCCACGCGTAGCCCTCCCTGAGCCGGAGCTGCCCCTGCACGTCGAGGGAGACGTACTCGGTCACGATCGCTGCCGGCGGCCGCAGGCGGATCCCGACGACGTACGGTCGCTTGAGCTGGTACTTGTAGCCGCTCTTGTACGCGATGCAGTCGACCATCAGTCCTCCTGGTTCGGCGTGCCGGGTGCGTCGCCCACGCCGATCGGTGCGACGAGCACAAGGTCGTCCTGTCGGTCCTGGCCCACGACGAAGTACGTGGTGCCCTCCGGCACGAAGCCCATCTTCCCGTAGAACGCGATCGCGCGCGGGTTGCGCTCCCAGACACTGAGCCAGAGGTGCGTGGCGCCACGCACGCGCGCCGCCGCCATCACCGCGCGCATGAGGAGTCGCGACACGCCTCGCCCGTGGTACTCACGCGCGACGTAGAACCGGTGCACCTCGTGAGCGCGCGCATGCGTGACGCACTCGGGTGCCCGCCCTCGGCGGAGCTGCGCGAAACCGGCCAGGACCTCCCCATCCTCGGCCAGGAGCGTGACGACCTCCGGGTCCGCGAGCTCGCCGCCCTGCTGCCCGACCCCGTACGCCGACGCCAAGTGCGCCGCCATGTCCTCCGGGGTGTTCTGCGCGGCGTAGGTGTCGAAGAAGGTCTGCGCCGCGAATGCCGCGAGCGTGGCGGCATCGCCGGGGTTCCCGCGTCGGATGTGCAGCCGCATGTCCGCCACGCCGCTACCGCTCGACGCCCGCCGACAGGCGGATGCCACCCGACGGCGAGAAGGGTGTGAAGCCGCGCACCGCCTCGAGGCGCACCCACCGCCGTCCCCCGACGCGGACGCCCGCGCGCACCTCGCCGAGATCCTCGGCCGCGCGGATGGGCGGGTGCTCGCCTCCGTGCATCTGGCCCAGCACGGTCACGCCCGGCGTGAACATCCCCCGCGTGAACTCCGCGCGCACAGCGTAGAGCAGGAGGTCGTCCTGCTCGAAGCGCGGCTCCCGCGTGCCGTTGATCCCGATCCCCGCCTCGGCGCCGAGCACGAGGGCGCCGCGTCGCGTGATCGTGCCGAGCGTGAGGTAGAAGTCGGTCGCGTCACGGTCGAGGCCCGTGGTGTTGTCCGTGGTGGGCAGGCGTGTGCCGAACCGCAGGAGGCCGGTCAGGCGCGCATCGTCCGGCGTGAGGCGCAGCGTCGTGCCGATGCGCAGGTCGCCCATGTCGTGGCGCCGGCCGTCAGCCGAGGGCAGCACCTGCGGATCGGCGGCGGCGAAGGACGTCCGCTCGCGGAAGAGGCGCTGCGCGGTGCCCGCCACCTCGAGCGCGACGCGTCCCGTGCGCCAGGTGAGCGCGAAGTTGCCGACTTCGGTGAGCGCACCTTCGGTGCCGGCGAGCGAGGCGCGCTGCCCATCGAGTCGCGACGCGCCGAGTTCGGCGGTGATGCTGACGGTGGGCACGAGCGCGCGCAGGGACGTCGGCTCGAGCGGCCGGAGCTGCGCGGCCGCGGGGGCCGCACACCAGAACAGGAGGAGCGGGCCGCCACGGGTCGCGAAGGGTCGTCTCGTACGGGTCACGGGAGCTGGCAGGGGCGTCCTCGGCGGTGCGGTCCCGCAAAGCTAGGTGACCGTCGCACGGGCGACGAGTGTCAGCTCGCGCCGCCGTGACACCCTCCGGTACGACCCGCATATTGCTGCGCGCGATGACCAGCGATCCGCATCAACGATTGCACGACGACGTCCGGCTGCTCGGCGACCTCCTCGGGGACACGCTGCGCGCCGAGGGTGGCGAGCGACTCTTCGCGGCCGTCGAGCGTGTACGTGCCCTCTCGAAGGACGCGCGGCGCGGAGCAGCGGACTTCGCCTCGCTGCAGCAGACCCTCCGGGAGCTCTCCGTGCCCGACGCGCTCGCCGTCGCGCGCGCCTTCGCGCACTTCCTCGGCCTGGCAAACATCGCCGAGCAGCATCACCGCATCCGGCGCCGGCGCGACTACCAGCGGGACCCCGGCGCACCGCCGCAGCGCGGCTCGCTGGCGGACAGCTTCACACGACTGACGGCAGCGGGCGTCGCCCCGGACGCGATCCACGCCACCGCCTGCGCCCTGCGCGTGGAGCTCGTGCTCACCGCGCACCCCACGGAGGTCGTGCGGCGCACCGTCCGGCGAAAGGCGCGGCGCATCGCCGACCTGCTGGCGTTCGGCGATCGCCCGGACCTCACGGAACCGGAACGGTCCGACCTGCATCGCGAACTGCGGGCGGAGGTCGCCGCGATGTGGATGACGAACGAAGTGCGGCGCGATCCGCCGACGCCGGCGGACGAGGTGAAGTGGGGCCTCGTGGCGTTCGAACAGACGCTCTGGGATGCGGTGCCGCGCTACCTGCGCGCACTCGATCAGGGCCTTCGCGCCGCCACCGGTGCGGGGCTTCCGGACGGCGTCTCACCCATCCGGTTCGGTTCGTGGATCGGCGGCGACCGAGACGGCAACCCGAACGTGACCCCCGACGTCACCGTGCGTGCCTGTCTGCTGGCACGCTGGATGGCGGCGGACCTCTACTGGCACGAGGTCGAGGCGCTGCGACACGAGCTCTCGATGGAGACGGCGAACGCCGAGCTCCGCGCTCGTGCCGGTCGCGCGATGGAGCCGTACCGGGCCGTGCTGCGGCCGGTGGCCGACCGGCTGCTCACGACACGCGACGCGATCGCCCACGCACTCTCGCAGGAGGGTCCGCTCGATCCGACCGTCATCGGGAAGGAAGCACGGGGAACGCTCCTGGAGGCGCTCGACCTCTGCCACCGGTCGCTCGTCGAGACGGGCGGCCAGGCGATCGCCGACGACCGGCTGCTCGACCTGCGGCGGCGGGTGTCCTGCTTCGGCGAGACGCTCATCGGGCTCGACCTGCGCCAGGAGGCGCCGCGTCACACCGAGGCGCTCGACGCCATCACCCGCCACGCCGGACTCGGCGCGTACGGCGCGTGGGACGAGGCGACGCGGCGCGCGTTCCTGCTGCAGGAGTTGGAGGAAGGCGCCAACGTCACGGCAGGTGGGGTCGCCGCGCGCGGGGCGTTCGACGCGGACGTCCGCGACGTCCTGGACACCTTCCGCTCCGCGGCCGCGCTCCCGCCTGGGTCGCTCGGCGCCTACGTCATCTCGATGGCGTCCACCGCCTCCGACGTGCTCGCCGTAGAGGTGCTGCAGCGTGCGGCCGGCGCCCGCGACCCGCTGCGGGTGGTGCCGCTCTTCGAGACCGTCGACTTCCTGCGCGGCGCGGCCATGTGCATCGACGCACTCCTCACGATCCCCTGGTACCGGACGCGGGCCGAGGGACGGATCGAGGTCATGATCGGCTACTCCGACTCGGCGAAGGACGGGGGGCGACTCGCCGCCGCGTGGGAGCTCTTCACGGCACAGGAACGGATGGTCGCCGCCTGCGCCGCGCACGGGGTGCACCTCACGCTCTTCCACGGGCGCGGTGGTTCCGTCGGACGCGGTGGCGGCCCGACACACCTCGCGATCCAGTCGCAGCCGCCCGGTTCCGTGGACGGCACCATCCGCGTCACGGAACAGGGCGAGATGGTGGATGCGCAGTTCGGCCTCCCGGCGATCGCCGATCGCACGCTCGAGGTGTACACCACGGCGACCCTCGAGGCGACGCTCACCCCCCACGCCCGCGCGAGCGAGCGCTGGCGGACGCTGATGCAACAGATGTCCGACACCTCGCGCACGGCGTACCGCCGCCTCGTGTACGAGACGCCCCGGTTCGTCGAGTACTTCCGGCTCGCCACACCGGAGGTGGAACTCGGGCGCCTCCGCATCGGGAGCCGCCCGGCGCGACGGAGGCCGGGCGAGGGCGTCGAATCGTTGCGGGCGATCCCCTGGGTGTTCGCCTGGACGCAGACCCGGCTGATGCTCCCCGCCTGGCTCGGAGTGGGCGACGCGCTCGAGGAGGCCATCGCGAAGGGCCAGCTCGGGGAGGTGCGCACGATGTACGCCGAGTGGCCCTTCTTCCGGTCCACGCTCGACCTGATCGAGATGGTGCTCGCCAAGGCCTCGCCGGAGATCGCCGCCTTCTATGACGCACAGCTGGTCCCCGCGGACCTGCAGGCACTCGGCGCGACGCTGCGCGCGCAGCTCCAGCGCACCATCGCGGCGTCGCTCGCCGTGACCGGGCACGCGCGCCTGCTCGAGGAGAACCCGGTGCTGCGGCGCTCGATCGACGTGCGCAATCCGTACGTGGACCCGATCAACGTCGTGCAGGTGGAGGTGCTCTCGCGCCTGCGCGCGGCGGGTGACGACCCGGCGCTCTTCGATGCGTTCCTCGTGACCGTGAACGGGATCGCGGCGGGGATGCGGAACACCGGGTGAGTGGCATGGCGTGCGACCGCGAAGGTCGCCGACCGTGCGCGGCCGGGCGTGCGCCACGGACTCGCGGCGCACGCGGCGCGCCCACACATTGAGCCGCGACACCTGCTCCCCCCACCCCATCCGCTGATGCTCGCCATGCGCCATTCCCTGCTCCGTCCCGCCCTCGCTCTCCTCGTCGCCGCCTGCGGGAGTTCCGGCGATGCCGACCTCGTGCTCTTCAACGGCAAGGTCATCACCGTCGACTCCACGGACGCGATCGCGCAGGCGGTGGCGGTGAAGGACGGGCGGATCATCGCGGTCGGCACGGACAGCGCGGTGCTGCTCCATGCAGGTCGCGGCACGCAGCGCGTGGACCTCAAGGGCCTGACGATGACGCCCGGCCTGCTCGACGCACACGACCACTTCGCCGCGGCCGGGGTGGATCGGCTCTTCATCCTCGACCTGAGCTACCCGAACGCGACGAGCGTCGCCGACGTGCAGGCGAAGGTGCGCGAGCGGATCGCCGCCGCCGAGCCCGGCGCCTGGATCGTCGGCCGCGGTTGGGACGAGGGGAAGCTCGCCGAGAAGCGCCTGCTCGCGGCGGCCGACCTCGACGCCATCGCACCCCACCATCCGGTGTGGCTCACGCAGACGATGGGGCACTACGGCGTCGCGAACGCCGCGGCGCTCAAGCTCGCCGGCATCACGAAGGAGACGAGGGATCCACCGGGCGGGACGATCGACCGCAATTCGGACGGCACGCCTACCGGGATCCTCAAGGAATCCGCGCAGGACCTCGTGAACCGGCTCGTGCCGGTGGAGTCCGCGCAGATGGAGCGCGAGGCGATGGCATCGCTCGCCGCGGCCTTCAACGCGGAAGGGATGACTGGCCTCAAGGACCCGGGGATCAACCAGCGCACCTGGGAGGACTACAAGGCGGTCGAAGCGGACGGGAAGCTCACCGTGCGCGTGTTCGCGCTCTGGACGGGCGGCAAGACGATGGGCGAGGCCGAGAAGCTGATCGCCGAGAAGGCCGCCGGCACGCGGCCGTACGAATCCACTGGCGATGACCACGTGATCTC
>JAOUHR010000215.1 GCA_029884515.1 Gemmatimonadota bacterium | reverse complement strand
TCGCGCTCCTCTGCATCGGCCTGACCGCGGTGGGGTTCCTCCTCTCCCCGCCGGACGTCCCGCTCGACGTCACGCTCCAGAACCGCGTGCTGGGCGTCGTGACCTTCCTCGTGGCCGGGTGGCTCCTCGAGCGCCAGCGCCGGGCCGATGCCGCCCTCCGGGAGAGCGAGGCGCGGCTGCGGGCGATCCTCGACACCGAGCCCGAGTGCGTGAAGCTCCTCGGCGCCGACGGCACGCTGCTCGAGATGAACCCGGCCGGCCTGCGGATGATCGAGGCCGACTCGTTCGCCGCGGTGCAGGGGTCCTGCCTCTTCCCGCTGATCGCGCCGGAGCAGCGGCCGGCGTTCGAGGCGCTCACCGCGCGCACCTTCGCGGGCCAGTCGGGCCACCTCGAGTTCGAGGTCGTGGGCCTCAAGGGCACCCGGCGCTGGCTCGAGACGCACGCGAGCCCGCTGCGCGACGCCACCGGCGCCGTCACCGCGCTCATCGGCGTCACGCGCGACATCACGCAGCGCCGGCGGACGGAAGAGGAGTTGCGCCACCGCGAGGAGGTCTCGCGGCTCTTCATCGAGCACGCGCCGGCCGCCCTCGCCATGTTCGACCGCGAGATGCGCTACGTCGCCGTGAGCCAGCGCTGGCTCACCGACTACGCGCTCACCGGCGACGACGTGATCGGCCGCTCGCACTACGACGTCTTCCCCGACCTCCCCGACGCGTGGCGGGCGGTGCACCGCCGGGCCCTCGCCGGCGAGGTGATCCGCGCCGAGCAGGACCCGTTCCGGCGCGCCGACGGCAGCGTGCAGTGGCTCCGCTGGGAGGTGCGCCCCTGGCGCGAGGAGGAGGAGATCGGCGGGATCGTGATCCTCACCGAGGACATCACGGAGGCCCTGCGGTCGCGGGCCGCGCTCGAGGCCAGCGAGCGCCGCTTCGAGGTGGTCTTCCAGCGGACCTCGGTCCCGACCGCCCTCGCGCGCGCGCCGGAGTTCCGGATCGTGGACGTGAACGACGCGTGGCTGCACGTCTTCGGCTGGACCCGGGAGGAGCTCCTCGGCCGCACCTCGATGGAACTCGGCCTCAGGCGCGACCCCGCGGAGCGCGATGACGTGATCGCCGAGATGCGGCGCACGGGCACCATACGGGACCGCGAGATGCAGTTCTTCACCCGCACGGGCGAGCGCGTGATCGGGCTCATGAACCTCGACCTGATCCCGCTCGACGGCGAGGTGCATGCCCTGGCCACCATGCGGGACATCACGGCCCAGCGCCGCGCGGAGGAGTCCTCGCGACGGTTCCTCGGCCGCCTCCTCGGCGCCGAGGAGGCCGAGCGGCGGCGCATCGCGCGCGAACTGCACGACTCCACCGCGCAGGACCTCGTGGCCGTCACGCTCACCCTCGCCGCGGAACGCGACCGCCTCGCGGCGCAGGGCGTCGAGCACCTCCACGCGCTCGACGACGGCCTCGCGACCCTCGAACACGCCGCGAACGACATCCGCACGCTGGCCTACGTGCTGCACCCGCCCCACCTCGAGGACGAGGGGCTCGCGCGCGCGGTGCGCCACTACGTGCACGGCTTCGGCGCGCGCACGGGCATCGCCGTCTCGGCCGACGTGGACGACGCCGCCGGCCGCTTCGACGAGGTGGCGGAGATCGTGATCTTCCGCGTGCTGCAGGAGTGCCTCGGCAACATCCACCGGCATGCCGCGAGCCCCACGGCGGCGGTGCGGCTCGCGCGCGAGGACGGGGCGCTCGTGCTGGAGGTGCGTGACGCCGGCCGCGGGATGAAGGCGCCGCTCGACGACGCGCCGGAGGGGATGGCCGCGGAGGGGATGACCGAGGAGGCGGGCCTCGGGCTCCGCGGCATGCGCGAGCGCCTGCGCAACATCGGGGGACGCCTCGAGGTCGCCTCCGGGAGTGGCGGCACCACCGTCCGGGCGATCCTCCCCGAGCGTGCGCGATGAGCGCCGCCCGCATCCTCGTCGCGGACGACCATCCGCTCGTGCGCGACGGGATCAAGGTCCGCCTCGAGGCGCGCCCCGGCTGGACGGTCTGCTGCGAGGCCACCGACGGGCGCGAGGCGGTCGCGCTCGCCGAGCAGCACCAGCCCGACATCGCGGTGCTCGACATCGGCATGCCCGCGCTCAACGGCCTCTCGGCGGCGCAGCAGATCCGGAAGGTCAGTCCCGGCACCGAGATCCTGATCCTCACCATGCTCGAGTCCGACGCCCTCGCGCGCGACGCGCTCGCCGCCGGTGCGCGCGGCTTCCTCCTCAAGACCGACGCCGGGCGCCTCCTCGTCACGGCCGTGGAATCCCTCCTCCAGCACCGGCCCTTCTTCACCGGGGCCGTCTCGGAGATGGTCCTCGCCGGATTCCTCGATCCCGACGATCCCGCCGGCGCCCGGTCGGGTGCGGAACGGCTCACCGCCCGCGAGCGCGAGGTCCTGCAGCTCCTCGCCGAGGGCAGGAGCAGCAAGGAGGTGGCGGCCGGCCTCCGGGTGAGCACCAAGACCGTCGAGGTGCACCGCGCGAACCTGATGCGCAAGCTCGACCTGCACTCGGTCGCCGACCTCGTGCGCTGGGCCGTGCGGCACCACGTCATCGAGCCGTAGCGAGGCGCCGCCGGCCCCGGCGCACGCGTCGGGCGTCCTCCCTACACGAGCGTCCCCAGCCGGACTAGTGGGTGGACCCGATGCCCCGGGTGCGGCATCGCCGGCAGCTTGTGCCCATGGTCCTGCATACCCTCCCGGTCCGCGTGCTCGTCGCGGACGACTCCGAATCCTTCCGCACGGCGCTCTCCTCGCTCCTCGAGCACGCGTCCTTCATGACGGTGGTGGCGGCGGCGCGCGACGGATCGGAGGCCGTCCGCGCGTGCCGGAAGCACGAGCCGGACCTCGTGATGATGGATGTGCGGATGCCCATCATGAACGGGTGCGATGCCGCGGTCGCCATCCGGGAGATGCTGCCGGACGCGCGCATCATCCTGCTCTCGGTCGACCCCGACGCGCTCGGTGCCGACGCCGCGGCCGCGCGCGCGATCGACGCCTTCATCCCGAAGATCGGGCTCCAGCGCGCGCTCCGGCCCGAGCTCGAGCGCCTCTTCCCGCTGCTCCTCGGCGCGCGCGTCCCGCACGCGTGGTGGTTCACGTGAGCCAGGCGCTCGTCCTCCGCATGCGCGCCGGCATCGTGGTCACCATCCTGGCGCTGGTGGCCATGAGCGTGCTCGCCTACGTGGGCCACCAGCGCGACACCGCCGACGGCGATGCGGTCGCCCGCGCGACCGCGGCCCTCACCGCGGTGGAGGAGGTGTTCGGCGGCGTGCTCGACGCGGAGACGAGCCGGCGCGGCTTCGTGATCACCGGGGACACCTCCTTCCTGGCCGCCCACCGGGCGGCGCGCGCCGCGCTCGGCACCGCGTCGGCCGGGCTCCGCGACGTCGCCGCCGCCGACTCAACCACGCGCGCCCTCGCGGCGCACCTCGACCCGCTGCTCGCGCAGCGGCTCGCCGAGTTGCAGGCGTCGATCGACCTGCGGCGCACCAGCCCCGCCGCCGCGGACCGGCAGTTCGCGTACACGCTCGAGGGCCAGCGCCAGACCGCGCGGCTGCGCACGCTGCTCGACTCGCTGCGCGTCCGCGGCCGGGAGATCATCGCCGCGCGGGAGGCCGCCGCCGCCGCGAGCGCGACCGCCACCACGCGCTGGATCCTCGCGCTCGACCTCGCGGCCATCCTGCTCGCGCTCGGCGTGGCCCGCCTCGCGGCGCGCGACGTCCGCCGCCGCCGCCGCACCCTCGAGGACCTGCGCGAGAGCGAGGAGCGGTACCGGTCGCTGGCCGAGACCGCGCACGACGGGATCTTCATCCTCGACACGGACCGCCGCTTCCGGTACGTGAACGGCTTCGTGGCCTCGCTCTTCGGGCGCACCTCCGCCGAGCTGGTCGGCCGCCGCCACCGGGACATCTTCCCGGAGGAGATCGCCGACCGGCTCAGCGCCGACGCCACGCGCGTGCTCGGCACCGGCGAGCCCCTCTACAAGGAAGAGCTCCTCCCCTTCCCGGACCACGAGCGCTGGGTCGGCACCCGCCTCGTCCCGCTGCGCAGCGAGGAGGGGGAGATCACCGGCGTGATGGGGATCACGCGCGACGTGAGCGACCGCCGGCACGCGGAGGAGGCGCTCATCGCCACGCGCGAGCGCCTGCGGAGCGCGGTGGAGGCGGGGCGCGTGGGACTCTGGGACTGGGACCTCCGGGCCGGCACCGTGGAGTACTCCGCGGAGTGGACGCACCAGGTGGGCTGCGCACCGGGGGAGCTCTCGCCCCTCTTCTCCGAATGGGAGGCCCGCGTGCATCCCGACGACCGCCCCCTCGTGCTCGCTCGCCTGCGGGCGTTCCTGGAGGGCACCGCCACGGCCTACGAGTCGGAGTACCGGATCCGGCACCAGGACGGCACCTACCGGCGGGTGCTCGCGCGCGGGACCGTCGAGCGCGACGCCCTCGGCACGCCGCTCCGCATGCACGGCTCGCAGGTGGACATCACCGAGCGGGCGGCGCTGCAGCACCAGATGGAGCAGGCCCAGAAGATGGAGAGCGTCGGGCGGCTCGCCGGCGGGATCGCGCACGACTTCAACAACCTCCTCACCGTGATCAACAGCTCGGCCGAGCTCGCCGCGCTCTCCCTCCCTCCCGGCGACCCCCGGCGCGCGGACCTCGACACC
>JAOUHR010000214.1 GCA_029884515.1 Gemmatimonadota bacterium | reverse complement strand
CCTCCCCGGCCGTCCCGCCCTCCGGCGCGCCCGCCCGCGCGCGGTCCGGCGCGCCCTCGGCGCCATGCTCGCCCTCGTCGCGTGCGGCGCACCCGGTGCCGGGCTCGCCGCGCAGGCCGACGCGACCCCGCGCATCACGAGCCCGCGCGCGGCGTTCGGATCGGCACTCGGCGACGACTACTTCCTGGCGGACTACACGCAGATCGCCGCCTACCTCCGCACCCTCGAGCGCGAGTCGCCGCGCCTCAAGGTGCAGGTGATGGGGAAGACCGCCGAGGGCCGCGACCAGCTGATGGCGATCGTGACCTCGCCGGAGAACCACCGCCGCCTCGAGCACTACCGCGGGATCGCCGGGCGGCTCGCGAAGGCCGAGGGGCTCACCGACGCGGAGGCGCGCGCGCTCGCCAAGGAGGGGAAGGCGGTCGTCTGGATCGATGGCGGCCTGCACGCCACCGAGGTGCTCGGCGCGCAGCAGCTCGCCGAGATGGCGTACCAGATGGCTTCGCGCGACGACGAGGAGACGCGCCGGTTCCTCGACGACGTGATCCTGCTCCTCGTGCACGCCAACCCCGACGGCAACGAGCTCGTCGCCGACTGGTACATGCGCGAGGCCGACCCCGCGAAGCGCACGACGGCCGGACTGCCGCGCCTCTACCAGAAGTACATCGGCCACGACAACAACCGCGAGTTCTTCACCTCCACGCAGCGCGAGACGGAGAACATCAACCGGGTGCTCTACCACGAGTGGTTCCCGCAGCTGCTCTACAACCACCACCAGAGCGGGCCCGCGGGCACCGTGGTGTACTCGCCGCCTTTCCGCGACCCGTACAACTACAACCTCGACCCCGCGATGCTGCTCGGCATCCAGGCCCTCGGCACCGCGATGCACACGCGGCTGGCGATCGAGGGGAAGCCCGGCGCCACGATGCGCTCGGGCGGCCCGTACGACGGCTGGTGGAACGGCGGCATCCGGAACACGGCGACCTTCCACAACACGATCGCGGTGCTCACCGAGATGATCGGCAGCCCCACGCCGATGCGGATCCCGCTCGTCGCCGAGCGGCAGGTGCCGGGCGGCGACCTCGCGATGCCGATCGCGCCCCAGGAGTGGCACTTCCGGCAGTCCATCGACTACTCCATCACGCTCGACCGCGCCGTGCTCGACTACGCCTCGCGGATGCGGGAGGACCTCCTCTTCAACATCTACCGGATGGGGAAGAACTCCATCGAGCGCGGGAACCGCGACACCTGGACGACGAACCCGCGGCGCGACGCGGCGGTCGCGATGCGCGTGAAGGGCGCCGACACGCTCGTCTGGGCGGCGCAGCACGCACCGGAGTACCGCGACGCCCGCGGCTACATCATCCCCGCCGACCAGCCCGACTTCCCGACCGCGGTGAAGTTCGTGAACGCGCTCCGCGAGACGGGGATCACCGTGCAGCGCGCCACGGCGCCCTTCACGGTGGCCGGCAGGTCGTATCCGGCGGGATCGTTCGTGGTGCCGGCGGCGCAGGCGTTCCGTCCGCACGTGCTCGACATGTTCGAGCCGCAGGCGCATCCCGACGTCTTCCCGTATCCCGGCGCTCCTCCCACGCCGCCCTACGACAACGCCGGCTGGACCTGGGCGTTCCAGATGGGGATCCGGTTCGACCGCGTGCTCGACGCCTTCGGCGGCCCCTTCGAGGCGGTGACGGCGTGGAACGTGGCGCCGCCGGCGGGGCGCGTGACGGCGCGTGCGGGCGCGCGCGGGTTCCTCGTGAGCCCGCAGGTGAACGACGCCTTCACCGCGGTGAACGTTCTGATGGGCGCGGGCGTGCGCGTTGCGCGCCTCACGGAGGCCGCGACGATCGATGGCCGCGCGGTGCCGGCGGGCACTTTCTACGTGCGTCCCGGCGGGCGCGGCGCCGCACTCATGGATTCGCTCGCCACCGCGCTCGGGGTGAGCTTCGCGGGCACGCGCGCCGCCGCACCGGTCGGCGCGCGCGAGATGCGCCCCGTGCGGGTGGGCCTCTGGGACCAGTACGGCGGCTCGATGCCCTCGGGGTGGACGCGGTGGATCCTCGAGCAGTTCGCCTTCCCCTTCACGCGCGTGTTCGCGCCCGAGCTCGACGCCGGCGGGCTCGACGCGCGCTACGACGTGCTCGTGTTCGTGGAGGGCGCGATCCCGGGCGCCTCGGGGGGCGGGCGCGGCGGGCCTGGCGGCTTGCCGGGCGGCGGCAACGCCGGCGAGCCGGCCAACCTGCCGGCCGAGTATCGCGGGCAGTTCGGCCGCGTGACCGCCGAGCGCACGATCCCCCGGCTGCGCGAGTTCATCGAACGCGGCGGGACCGTGATCGCCATCGGGAACTCGGCGGCCAACCTCGCGGAGCAGCTCGGGCTCCCCGTGGAGAACCACCTCGTGGAGGAGGGCGCACCACTCCCGCGCACGAAGTTCTACGTGCCGGGCTCCGTGCTCTCCGTGGCGGTGGACGCGAGCCAGCCCCTCGCGTTCGGGATGGCCGCGCACACGGACGTGTTCTTCGACGCGAGCCCCGTGTTCAAGCTCGGCCCGCAGGCGGCCGCGCAGGGCCTCAGGGCCGTCGCGTGGTACGACTCGAGGACGCCGCTCCGCAGCGGCTGGGCGTGGGGCCAGGGCTACCTCGAGGGCGGCATCGCCGCGATCGATGCGCCGCTGGGCAAGGGGCGCGTGATCCTCTACGGCCCGCAGATCGTGCAGCGGGCGCAGCCGCACGGGACGTTCAAGTTCCTCTTCAACGCGATCGACCGGGCGGGGGCGCGCTGATGCGCGCCGCGCGCGCCGCGCGCGCCGCGCGCGTCAGCGCGCGTCAGCGCGCGATGCGGTCGATGCGCGTGTTGATGAGGACGTAGAGCGCGCCGTCGATCCCGACGGCGAGGCCGGTGGGGTTCGCGCCGGTGCTGGCGAAGGCGTACGCGCGGTTCCCGTTCTCCCAGTCGAGGCGGTAGATCCAGCCGGCGACGTAGTCGGCGAAGAAGTAGTCGCCGACGTAGGCCGTGCCGAAGAGCGCGACGGGCGGGTTGTAGAACGCGCCGCCCACGATCGCGCCGCCGTTGAAGAGCGTGGGGCTGCCGCTGTGCCCGTAGGCGAGGATCGGCGGATCATAGCCGGGGAGCGACGTCGCCCCCTCGGTCTCCGGCCAGCCGTAGTCGGCGCCGGCGCGCCCGAGGTCGATCTCCTCCCACGAGACCTGGCCCACGTCGTTGATGTGGAGGCGGCCGGTGCCCGGCTGGAAGGCGAAGGTGTACGGGTTGCGGAGGCCGCGCGCCCAGATGGACCGGTTGATCCCCGTGGTCTGCGCGACGAAGGGGTTGTCGCTCGGGATCGTGCCGTCGGGGTTGAAGCGGAGGAGCTTGCCGAAGGGCGAGGTGAGGAGCGGCGCGAGCGAGGCGTTCGCGTTCTCCCCCACGCCGGCGTAGAGCTTGCCGTCGGGGCCGAACTGGATCCCGCCCCCGTTGTGGTTGGTCGCGGCGGAGAGTGCCGGCAGGTCCACGAGCACCTCCTCGGCGCCGCCGGCCACGTCGCCGAAGGCGGGGAAGCGGCTGATGCGGTTGTGGGCGCCGTTCTCGGAGGTCGTGTAATAGACGTAGACGTAGCCCATCGTGCCGAAGCCGGGCGCGAGCGCGATGCCGAGCAGGCCGCGCTCCCCGCCTGTGAGGGCGGCGACCGTGGCGAAGGGCTGCGCCTGCAGCACGCCGTCGCGCACCACGCGGATCGCGCCCCCCACCTCCGTGACGAAGAGCCGCCCGTCCGGCGCCACCGCGATGGCGGTGAGGAAGGAGCCGAAGCCCTGGGCGAAGGGGAGGCGCGTGAATCCGGCGGGCAGCGCGACCGTGCCGCCGAACGTCACCGTCGAGGCGGCCCACGCCGACCAGTTCCCCGCCGCGTCGCGCGCCCGGGCGCGGATGGTGTGCGCACCGGAGGCGTAGCTCGCGGTCGCGGGGATCGTCACGCTGTACGGCGACATCGCCGTCTGGGCGAGCACCGTGCCGTCCAGCTCGAACTGCACGAGCACCACGCCGACGTCGTCGGTGGCGTTCGCGGTGATCGTCACCGCGCCCGTGAGGTCGAGCGTGCCGTCGGCCGGGCTCGTGATCGTCGCCACCGGCGGCGTGGTGTCGCCGCTGCCGGTGGGGGAATCGGAGCAGGCGGTGGAGAACGCGAGCAGGCCGGCGAGGGCGCCGGCAAGGGACGGCAGGGAGCGAGTCAGCATGTCTGGAGGACGGATCGGGCAGGAGTTCGGAACGAGCCGGGTCACGATGTGACGCGCGTCACGTCCCTCTGTGAATGGGCGCCGGGTGGCTCCGGCGGCGCGCCGCGCCCCAAGTTGGGTGCCTTGCCGTCCGCGCCGGGCGGCGTGCCCCTGCATACCCGGGATCCGCCCACGATGGTTCCATCCCGCTCCGCCTTGCTGGACATCCGGCGCGCCCTGCCGGCGCGACTCGACGCCACGGCACTGGCCCTCGGCGTCCGCGCGCTCGGCCGCGCCGACCCGCGCCTCGGCGCGATCGTCGCGCGGCACGGCGCCCCGCCGATGTGGGACCGTCCGGGCGGGTTCCGCACCCTGGCCCGCATCGTGCTCGAGCAGCAGGTCTCGCTCCGCTCCGCCACCTCGCTCTTCCGCCGCGTGGACCGCACGCTGGCGGGTGGGATCACCGCAGCGGGCGTCGCCCGTGCCGGCGTGCGCGGGCTGCGGGCG
>JAOUHR010000212.1 GCA_029884515.1 Gemmatimonadota bacterium | reverse complement strand
GCCTGCTCGGGGCTCATGTAGATCGGCGTCCCGATCATCGTGCCGGTCGCGGTCAACTCCTCGGTCCCGGCGGCGCTCACCGCCCGGGCGATCCCGAAGTCGGCCACCACCGCGTGCCCCCCCTCGAGCAGGATGTTCTCGGGCTTGATGTCGCGGTGGACGATGCCCCGTGCGTGGGCATACCCGAGCGCGTCGGCCACCTCCCGCGAGATCCGCAGCGCGTCCTCGAGCGGCAGCTGCTTCTCGCGCCGGAGCCGGTCGCGGAGCGACTCCCCCTCGACGTAGGGCATGACGTAATAGAGGAAGCCCTGGGCCTCACCCGAATCGTACAGAGCGAGGATGTGGGGATGATGCAGGTTCGCGGTGGTGGTGATCTCGCGCAGGAAGCGTTCGGCGCCGAGCGAGGCGGCGAGTTCGGGGCGAAGCACCTTGATGGCGACCTGGCGGTCGTGCTTGAGGTCCCGTGCGAGATAGACCGTAGCCATCCCGCCGGCACCGAGCTCGCGCTCGATCCGGTAGCGGTCCGCCAACGCTGACCGGAGGGCGTCAGGTGCGGGAGGCATCTTCCCCATTATAGGAGCGCACGCGAGCGTTGCGCCACACGATCGCGACAATATCAGTCTTCTCCCCACAGCAGAGGAGGGAAAGGACTACTCCGCGCTGCGCCAGGATGCTGAAGGCTGGTGTGCATCGACGACCCTCGATGAACGAGGAGGCACCACACGGGGCCCTCGAAGACGCCCTGGACATGGATGCCCAGGCAGTTGATGACGGCTGACCGCATGTGGATCGTCCGAGGCGCGGGACGCCGCGATGACGAGGCGGCGAACACGAGGATCCCGCAGGCGGCGAGGCCGGGGCGGAGGTTCCATAGATGTTGACCACCTTGGTGAAGCGGCATCCTGTAGCGAGTTACATCCTCCTGGCGTATGCGTGCTCCTGGGCCATCGCGCTTCCGCTCGCCCTGCAGGCACAGCATGTCATCGCCACGCGCATCCCATTCGCGCTGCACTATGTGTCGGGGTTGGGGCCGGCGATCGCGGCGCTGATACTGACGCAGCTCCTCGGGCGAGCCCGGCCGAAGGAGGGTCGTCCCGACCGGCCGGACGGTGGCGGGCACTCGACGCCGTGGCTGCTCGTCGGATTCGCCTCGCCCCTCCTCCTGCTCGCGGTCGCCCAGCTCGCCGGCCGCATCCTCGGTCAGTCCACACCGACCTGGACGGCCCTCGGCCAGGTGAACTTCCTGCCGGACCTCGGGCTCGCGGCGTGGGGGTTGTGGTTCGTCGCCAACGGGCTGGGCGAGGAACTGGGGTGGCGCGGCTTCTTCCTCCCGCGCCTGCAACGCTCGCACTCCGCGCTCGCGAGCAGTCTCCTGCTGAGCATCGCCTGGGCCGGCTGGCATCTTCCCGCGTTCTTCTACGTGCCGAGCTACGTCGCGCTGGGGCTGCGGGTCCTGCCGGGCTTCTTCCTCGGCATCCTCGCGGGAGCGATCGTGCTGACCTGGTTGTACAACGGCAGCCGGGGGAGCGTGCTGGCCGTCGCGCTCTGGCACGGGTCATTCAATTTTGTGTCCGCCTCGCCCGCGGCGAGTGGGTTCGCGGCCGCGGTGACGAGCAGCCTGGTCATGGTGTGGGCGGTCGTGGTGGTGTGGCGATATGGTGCTGCCTCACTCGCGGCGGTCCCCAAGCAGGTGATGCCGACTGGTGTGCTCGCGACCGGCGAGGCGTGACCACGGGAGGAGTGCGGTTCATCCGAGGTGAGTCAAGGGCTCCTTGGCGAATCGCACCTCCTCTTTGCGGAGCGTGAGCTTCTTCCATGGCGGTGGCATCGCGGTCCGGCACTTCAGGGGATACCTTCTCCCCTCCCCAGAGCCGTCCGAGAGTCCCTGCGCCGCCAGCCCCACGAGCCCCCGCGATGACCAAGACCGAACGGAACGACAAGAAGAAGCCCGACACGGCCGCCACTGCCGCCGACGGGATGAGCCCGGAGAGCCTCGACCAGGTCCGCGACATCCTCTTCGGCGGCCAGATGCGCACCGTCGAGACGCGGCTCCGGAGCGTCGAGGAGCGGCTCAGCCGGGAGCAGCAGGCGCTGCGCACCGAGCTCCTCAAGAAGCTCGAGACGCTCGACGCCTTCGCCAGGCGGGAGACGCAGGCGCTGCACGAGCGGGTGGCCGCGGAGAGTGACGCGCGGGTGACGGCGCTCAAGGCGCTCACGGCGGAGATCAAGGAGGCGCAGAAGGCGATGGACAAGCGCCACGCCGAGCTCGAGAAGGCGACCTCGCTCTCCGACGCCGAGCTGCGCGACCAGCTGATCGCGCAGTCGCGCTCGGCGAGCGCCGAGCTGGGGAAGGTGCACGACCGCCTCAAGGCCGAGGTGACGAAGTCGGTGGACGAGCTGCAGCACGCGAAGACCGACCGCGCGGCGCTCGCCGCTCTCTTCACCGACGTGGCGACGCGGCTCGGCGACGGCCCGGCCAAGGGCGGCAGGGGCGGCAAGGGCGGCAAGGGCGACAAAGGCGATAAGGGCGGCAGGGGCTGATCGTGACCGGCACCCACCCGGTGCCTGACGGCGCGCCGCTGCACGACGACGGGATGCCGAACGCGCCGTCGTCCACCGACGACCGCGTGGCCGAGATGTCGCGGCTGCGCGCCCTCCTCCTCGGCCCCGAGCGCTCGCGGCTCGACGAGCACGAGGCGAGGTTCGAGGCGCAGGTGCTCACGCCCGAGCAGCTCGCCGAGCAGCTCCCCGAGGCGATCGCGATGCGCGCGCGGCAGGACACGCAGCTCGGGATCGCCCTCGCGCCGACGGTGGAACGGGCGATCAGCGAGTCGGTGCGGCGGCGGCCGGGAGAATTCGCGGACGCGATCTTCCCCGTGCTCGGGCCGGCGATCCGCAAGGCGATCGCCGAGACGATGGCCGACCTCGTCGCCTCGATCAACCGGGCGATGGAACACTCCTTCTCGCCGCGCGGCATCCGGTGGCGCGTCGAGGCGATCCGTTCGGGGGTCCCGTTCGCGCAGGTGGTGCTGCGGCACGCGCTGGTCTACCGCGTGGAGCAGGTGTTCCTCGTGCACAAGGAGACCGGGTTGCTCCTCGCCAAGGCCGCGCCGAGCGACCTCGCGGTCCCCGACGCCGACCTCGTCTCGGGGATGCTCACGGCGATCCGCGACTTCGTCGGCGACTCGTTCACCGAGGACGCGGCGGCGGGGGGCCTGCGGGCCTTCCGCGTGGGCGAGCTCACGGTGATGGTCGAGCCGGGGCCGCACGCGATGCTCGCGGCGGTGGTGCGCGGCGAGCCGGCGCCGGAGTTCCACGAACGGGTGCAGGCGACGATCGAGGGCGTGCATGCGCAGTTCGCGAGCGCGCTCGTGGACTTCGACGGCGACGACACCGCGTTCGCCCCGGCGCAGCCGCTGCTCGACGACCTCATCGTGACGGTGCTCGACACCGACACCCCGGCGGGCAAGGCGGTCGACTGGCGACCGGTCGTGGTCACGCTGGTGCTCCTCGTCGCCCTGCTCGGCGCCCTCGCCGTGCGTGCCTCCACGCGATGGGACCGCGTGATCGGCACGCTCGAGGCCGCGCCGGGGTTCACCGTGGTGCGTGCCGAGCGTGGATGGTGGCAGAGCGAGATCCGCGGACTGCGCGATCCCGACGCGGAGCCGGCCAACGCGATCATCGCCGCCGCGGGCGGCGACACCTCGCGGATCGTGCAGCGGTGGGAGCCGTACCAGTCGCTCGCGCCCGCGTTCGTGCTCGCACGGGCGGCGCGTGCGGTGAGCGGGCCGGCGGACATCGAGCAGCTCGTGCGCGAGGTTCGCGCGTCGCGCGTGCTCTTCGAGATCGGCTCGGCGGTGCCCGGTGCGCCGGGGAGCGCGCAGATCGACGCGATCGCCGCGCGGCTGGCCGCCCTGCACGCGCGCGTGAGCGCGCTCGGCGGCGAGGTGGAGGTCGCGCTGACCGGCCGCGCGGACGGCACCGGCACCGACGCGACCAACGCGATGCTCAGCCAGCAGCGGGTGGACGTGGTGCGCGCGACGCTCGACTCGGCGGTGTCCGGGGTGCGCTTCAGCGCACGTGCGCTGGGGGCGTCGGCGCCCGTGGACGACCCCGATCCGGCGACTCGCGCCCGCGTGAACCGGAGCGTATCGTTCGACGTCCGCCTCCTCCTTCCCCCTCCCATCCGGACGCTGCGAGAGTGATCCAGAAGAAGGTGTG
This sequence comes from Gemmatimonadota bacterium, assembly GCA_029884515.1. GTDB lineage: Bacteria > Gemmatimonadota > Gemmatimonadetes > Gemmatimonadales > Gemmatimonadaceae > Pseudogemmatithrix. The sequence continues at coordinate 509 of JAOUHR010000212.1, read as the reverse complement.
CATGGTCGGGGTGTTCGGCACGGGGAAGACGAGCCTCGTGCAGCAGTTCGTGCAGTCGAAGTTCAGCGAGAAGTACCACTCCAGCGTCGGCGTGAAGATCGACCGCAAGGTGGTGGACGTGAACGGGAGCGCGGTGACGATCGTGCTCTGGGACCTCGCCGGCCGCGACGAGCACGAGGACGTCGGCGCGAGCTACCTGCGCGGGGCGCACGGCGTGATCTACGTGGCCGACGGCACCCGGAAGGAGACGTGCGAGCAGATCGCCGACCTGCGGCGGGTCGCGACGGCGGCGGCCGGCCCGGTGCCCGGACTCATCGCGCTCAACAAGTGCGATCTCGTGGGCGACTGGAAGCTGAGCCAGGCGGATGAGGAGGCGCTGCGCGCGAACGGCCCGGTGTTCCGGACGAGTGCGAAGAGCGGCCAGGGGGTGGAGCAGATGTTCCTGGCGATGGCCAGGGTGCTGGTCGCCCCGACGCAGGGGGCCCGATAGCGACGACATTGCAGGGCGG
>JAOUHR010000211.1 GCA_029884515.1 Gemmatimonadota bacterium | reverse complement strand
CGTGCCGACTCCCCGCGACTGATAGAGCCTCCGTTTCTGGAAGCGGTCGTGGCGGGCGGTCGAGGGGCTCAGCACCTCGGCGACGAGGCGCAGGGTCTTCACCTGCGCCCAGTCCACGCCGCCGGATTCTCCCGGTGCGACCACGAAGAGGTCGGGCTGGACGAGCGTGTCCGGCCCCCAGGAGATGTCCGCGGGAGACCAGGCCAGTTCCCCGAGTCCGTGCCGCATCACATACGGGTCCACGGCATACACGAGACCCTTGAGCACGCGCTGGTGTACCCACCGCGGCGACGGGCTCACGAGCAACTCTCCCCAGACGACCTCGTACCGGTTCCCGTCGTCGGGCATCGCCCGCACCATGTCGGCCGTGTGGTACTCGGAAGCGAGGGGCATGGCCATACCGTACGCTCGGCGGAGAGGGAGACGCAAGCGTCCCGCGCTCCGATTGCCGCCCCCCGCCCGGCGTGGCAACTTCGGGGCTCACGAATCCAACGGGAGTCCCCGCATGTCCGTCCGCCCCCTCCTCGCGCTCGCCCTCGCGGCCGCGCTCCTCTCCGCGCCGGCCTCCGCGCCGCGCGCGCAGGAACCCACGGTCGCGAACGCGACGCCGGCCGCCGCCGCGCAGCCCGCGAAGCGCCCGCTCGGCCTCGAGGACCTCCTCTCGTGGAAGGGGATCCGCTTCCCCACCCTCTCGAACGACGGCCGCTGGATGGCCTACCTGCTCGCGCCGAACGAAGGGGACGCCGAGTTCGTGGTGCGGAGCACGGCCGCCGGCGCCACGGAGACGCGCGTCGCCATCGGCGAGCCCCCCTCGGGGTTCGGGGGCGGCGGGGCGATCGCCATCTCGGGGAATGGCCGGTGGGCGGCGTACACCGTCTACCCGAACGCCGAGGACGCGAAGAAGGCGCGGAAGGACCGCCGCACCCTCCCCACCAGGGTGGGCGTGATCGAGCTGGCGACGGGCACGAAGCGCGAGTTCGAGCGCGTGCGGAGCTTCCGCTTCGCCGGCGACCGCTCCGACGTGATCGCGCTGCAGCACCTCCCGCCAGAGGCACCCGCGGGCGGCGCCGGCGGCTCGGGAGGCGCAGGTGGCGGGAACGGCGGCGGCGGCGCGGGCAACGGCACGCTCCTCACGATCGTGGACCTCGCCGGCGGCACGCCCATCACGCTCGCCGGCGTGGGCGAGTTCGCCTTCGACGCGGCGGGACAGTTCCTCGCGTGGACGATCGACCAGCGCGACCAGGTGGGGAACGGCGTGCAGCTGCGCGAGATGGCGACGGGCGTGGTGCGCGCGCTCGACGCGGAGAAGGCGAGGTACCAGCGCCTCACCTGGGCCGACACGGGCGACGCCCTCGCGGTGCTCCGCACGCGCGCCGACTCGGCCACCAAGGACACCCTCTCCACCGTGCTCGGCTGGGCCCGGCTCTCCACGCGCGCGCCCGTCACCGTCGCGATCGACGAGCAGAGCGCCGGCATCACGGGCGGACTCGTGGTGAGCGCGGACCGCGCACCGCGCTGGAGCGACACGCAGGCGACGCTCTACCTCGGGCTCCGCGAGGCGCGCGAGCCGCTGCCCCCCTCCACCGGCGCGCCGCTCGGCGGCGGCGCGGGCTCCCCCGCCCCGGGCGCCGGCGCCAGCGGGCAGGTGGCGCCGGCCAAGCAGGACGACGAGACCCCGTCGCTCATCCTCTGGCACTGGAAGGACCCGCGGCTCCAGAGCGCGCAGCAGGTGCAGGAGAACCAGGACCGGAGCTTCAGCTATCTCGCGGCCTGGCACCTGGCCGACAAGCGCGTGGTGCAGCTCGCCGACGACCGCCTGCGCGCCGTGAGCACGGGCTTCGGCGACCGCTACGGCCTCGGCGCCGACGTCTCGAGGTACGAGCGCCAGGCGAGCGTGGACGGGCGGCAGCTGCGCGACCTCTACGCGATCGACCTGCGCTCGGGCGCGCGCGCGCTCATCGCCGAGGGGATCCAGGACCCCGGCGGCCCGCTCGGCGCGCTGATGGCGCCGGACGGCCTCCGCACCGCCTGGTACGACGACGGGCACTGGAACGTGTACGACTTCGCGGCGAAGGCGTCGCGTCGCGTCTCCGAGGGCGTGCCCGCGGTGTTCTGGGACGACGAGGACGACCATAACGTGGTGAAGCCGCCGGCGGCCGGTCCCCTCGGCTGGTCGCGCGACGCGAGGTTCCTCTTCGTGCGCGACAACTGGGACGTGTGGCGTCTCGCCGTCGCGGGCGGCCCCGCGCTCAACGTCACCGGCAACGGCAAGGCGCAGGGGATGCGGTACCAGGCGCGCGTGGGGGCCGACCCCAGGGAGCGCGGCATCGACCTCGCGCGCCCCCTCTACCTCGAGACCTACGGCGAGCGCACCAAGCGCGAGGGGCTCGCGCAGGTGGACGCGCAGCGCGGCGGCGTGCGGTCGCTCGACTGGGAGGACGCCAAGGTGGACTTCCGGAAGGCGCGCGACGCCGAGGTCTGGGCCTACACGCGGCAGACGTTCACGACGTTCCCCGACTGGTGGGTGGCCGACGCGGGCCTCGTGAACCAGCGGCGGATCACCGACGCCAACCCGCAGCAGAAGGAGGTCGCCTGGAGCGCCGGGATGCGGCTCGTGAACTACACCTGCGACAACGGCGGCCCGGAGATGCAGGGCGCGCTCTTCCTCCCGGCGGGCTACGAGGAGGGGAAGCGGTACCCGACCCTCACCTACATCTATGAGCGGCTCTCGCAGAACGCGCACGTCTACGCGCAGCCCAACGCGACGCGCTACGCGAACGCCAGCGTCTACACCTCGCGCGGCTACGCCTACTTCACGCCGGACATCTCGTACCACCTCGACGACCCGGGCCGCTCGGCGGTCTGGTGCGTGGAGCCGGCGGTGAAGGCGGCGATCGCGACGGGGATCGTGGACCCGGAGAACGTGGGCCTGCAGGGCCACAGCTGGGGCGGCTACCAGACGAGCTTCATCACCACGCAGAGCAAGCTCTTCAAGACGGCGATCGCGGGGGCGCCGCTCACCGACATGGTCTCGATGTTCAGCTCCGTGTACTGGAACTCGGGGAACACCAACCAGGGGATCTTCATCTCGAGTCAGGGGCGGTTCCGCTCGAGCTACGCGAAGGACCCCGACGCCTACCTGCGCAACTCCCCCAACCGCTTCGCGAACGACCTCACCATCCCCTTCATGATCCTCCACAACGACCGCGACGGCGCGGTGGACTTCAACCAGGGGATCACCTACTACAACACGCTGCGCGAGCTCGGGAAGGAGGTGATCCTCCTCGAGTACGTGGGGGAGAACCACGGCCTCGCGCGCCCCACCAACCAGAAGGACTACGCGGTGCGGATGCAGGAGTGGTTCGACCACTTCCTGCAGGGCAAGCCGGCGCCCCAGTGGATGCAGGAGGGCGTGCCGCGCCTCGAGATGGAGGAGCACCTGCGCGAGCGGAAGCCGCTGGTGGACCCCAAGGCGAAGCCGGTGGTGAAGAAGAAGGTGGCGATGTAGCGATGGCCACCGCGGAGGCGCTCGCGCGCCGCGTCGCCGACGACGGCGGCGTGGTGCTGGCCACGTATCGCGACCCGCTCGGCGGCCGGTGGCAGCTCCTCGCCGACGCGATCGACAGGCTCGACCGCTTCCTCGACCCGATCGTCGCCGTGCCGGCGCCCGACGGCGGGTACTGGTCGCCCAACGGCTACCACCGGCTGGGCGCGATGCAGCAGCTCGGCGCCAAGGCGATCGTGGCGCTCGTGGCGCCGGAGCCGGAGGTGGCGCACCGGATCCTCGCGCTCAACACGGAGAAGGCGCACAACCTCCGCGAACGTCAAGGCCGACCAGGTGGCCCGGAGCGGCGGTGCGCCCTCGAGCGAGGACCAGGCGCCCCGGCGGGGAGGGGGCCGGGGCATGAATCACCTCCTGCACTCGCGGCGTATGATGGGTAGATTGCGGGTATCACACAGTCCGCGCGTCCGCCGCGCGCCACGTGGACGCCAGCCCATGCCATGACGCGACTCCGACCGACATTCCTCGCCGCCGCGCTGATCCCGGTGCTCGCCGCGTGCGGTGCCGCCCGCGCGCCCAGGACCGCGATGGGCCCGGAGGTCTTCAAGGCCCGCGCCCGCGCCGACAGCCTGCGCTACCCGTACACGCAGGCCGACATCGAGTTCATGTCGGGGATGATCCACCACCATGCGCAGGCGCTCGTGATGTCGAAGATGGCGCCGACGCACGGGGCGAGCCCGGCGATCATCCGCCTGACCGAGCGCATCATCAACGCGCAGAACGACGACATCGTGCTGATGAGCAACTGGCTGCGCGACCGCAACCAGCCGGTGCCGGCGCCCAATCCCATGGGGATGCCGATGGACCATGGCGGGATGTCGCACACGATGCTGATGCCGGGGATGCTCACCGAGGAACAGATGCAGCAGCTCGACGCCGCGCGGGGGGAGGAGTTCGACCGCCTCTTCCTCACCGGCATGATCCAGCACCACCGCGGCGCGGTGGTGATGGTGAGGGAACTCTTCTCCGCGCAGGGCGCGGGGCAGGACGAGACGATGTTCAAGTTCGCCGCCGACGTCGAGGTGGACCAATCCACCGAGATCAAGCGGATGGTGACGATGTTGCTCGAGATGGGCGCGATCCCGCCGTCGTGAGACGGCCGGCCGGCGTTCGAGGATCCACCTTCAATTCCACGAGGAGTCCGTTGATGTCCTTCAGTACACCGAATC
>JAOUHR010000210.1 GCA_029884515.1 Gemmatimonadota bacterium | reverse complement strand
GATCTCGTTCAGCGCACTCGCCACGCCGCCGCGGGTGGGGTCGCGGAGCACATGCACGTGCGCCCCACAGGCCTTGAGCCGGTCCACCAGCGGCACCAGGCAGGCGCTGTCGCTCGTGATGGTGCTCTCGAAGGCCAGCGACTCGCGCGCCGCCATGATCGCCATCCCGTGGCGCGCGATCGCGCCGCTGGCGATCACCACGTCGCCCGCGCGCGCCAGCCGCGGCCCGGGCCGGCACCGCGGATCCACCACGCCGACGCCCGTGGTGTTGACGTAGAGGCCGTCCGCCTTCCCGCGCTCGACGACCTTCGTGTCGCCCGCCACGATGGGCACTCCCGCCGCACGGGCGGCACGCGCCATCGACGTCACGACGCGGTCGAGCAGGTCCATCTGCAGCCCCTCTTCCAGGACGAACCCCGCCGTGAGGCACACGGGTCGCGCACCCATCATCGCGACGTCGTTGAGCGTGCCGTGCACGGCGAGCGAGCCGATGTCCCCGCCCGGGAACTCGAGCGGGCTCACCACGAACGAGTCGGTGGAGACCACGAGTTCCTCGGCGCCGGCCGTCACCACGGCCCCGTCGCCGAGCTGGGCCAGGGCCGGATTGTCGAGGGCGCGCACGAAGAGCCCGTCGATGAGCGCCGCGCTCATCCGCCCGCCCGAGCCGTGGCCGAGCTGCACGCGCTCCATCGCGACGTGGGGCACCGCGCAATGCAGTCCCTCCGCCGCGATCGTGGTCATGCGGGCACCGCCTGCCGTTCCGCCGAGCGGTGGCGTGCGATGTGGTAGTACGCGGCGCAGGCGCCCTCGGCCGACACCATCAGCGCGCCAAGCGGGTGGTCCGGCGTGCACCGGGTGCCGAACGCCGCGCAGTCGGGAGGCTTGAGCCGCCCCGTGAGCACGTCCCCCGCGCGACACGCCGCCGGCTCGCTCACCACGATGTCGCCCACGTCGAACTTCCGTTCGGCATCCCACGCGGCGAACGCAGGCCGGAGTCGCAGCCCGCTCATCGGGATCTCGCCGATCCCGCGCCACTTCCGGTCGGCGAGTTCGAACACCTCCTCGACGCGCTGCCGGGCCGGCACCGTGCCCTCTCGACGCACCGCCCGCACGTACTGGTTCTCCACCTGGTGGCGCCCGCCCTCGAGCTGCTCGACGGCCATCAGCATGCCCTCGAGGATGTCCATCGGCTCGAAGCCGGTCACCACGATCGGTACCCGATACCGCGCCGCGATCGGCTCGTACTCCGTCCACCCCATCACCGAGCACACGTGGCCGGCGGCGAGGAACCCCTGCACCCGGTTGTCCGGCGCCTCCATGATCGCCGTGATCGCCGGGGGGACCGTAACATGCGAGACGAGCACGCTGAAGTTGGGGACGCCGAGCTCGCGTGCGCGCCAGACGGCCATCGCGTTCGCCGGCGCGGTCGTCTCGAAGCCCACGGCGAAGAACACGACCTCCTTCGACGGGTTCCGGCGCGCGAGCTCGAGCGCGTCCAGCGGCGAATAGACCACCCGCACCTGCCCGCCGCGGGCGCGCACCTGCTGCAGGTCGCAGTCGCTCCCGGGCACGCGCAGCATGTCGCCGAACGAGGTGAAGATCACGTCCGGCCGCGCGGCGAGCACCAGGGCCTTGTCGATCTGCTCCAAGGGGGTCACGCAGACGGGACAGCCGGGGCCGTGGATCATCTCGACCGCGCCCTCGAGCAACTCGTCGAGACCCTGGCGCACGATCGTGTGCGTCTGCCCGCCGCAGACCTCCATGAGCGTCCAGGGGCGCGTGGCCGTGCGCCGGATGCGGTCGATGAGTGTGCGCGCGATCGCCGGATCCCGGTATTCGCTGAGGAACCTCATGCGGTCCCTCCCGGCGCACGGGGCTCGACCACCTCGCCGATCCACTGCAGTTCGTCGAGCTGGCTCATCTCGCGCAGCACCTCGAAGGTCCGCTTGGCCTCGGCTTCGTCGACCTTCGAGATCGCGAACCCCACGTGCACCACCACGTAGTCCCCGACTCCGACCTCGTCCGCGACGTACGCGAGGCACACCTCGCGGCGGATGCCGCCGAAGTCGACGATCCCCGTCGCAAAGCCGCCGTCGTCGCGCCGCTCCACCACTCGTCCTGGGATTCCGAGACACATGGCTGGCACCATCCGCGTGCGGGACACCGCACCGGCCGTGCGGGACGGCCGGATCTCCCCATTGGAATGCCAGTATACCGGTTCGACGAGCCGTGTTAACGGGGAGAACCCCGAGCCGCGCGTCAGTGTTTCCCCGAAGCTGCTCGAGGTCGCAGCCGGGCGCGGAGGATTCGCGGTCCTCGGCTGACTGCCACCGACTCGCGAGTCCGAACATCAGCACCGGTCCCGCACCCAGCGGGAATCCCTCGAGGAATCCTGTGGTCAGGAAGGTGGGGACGCGGGTGTCCGCCGGTGCCGGCGCGGAGCGAGGAACCTGGCCGAGGAGCCGTCGATCACTGCCGGTGCGAGGGACACCACCAGTGCTGCCCGCCTCAGACGGGTACCTCGGGCTGCCGGTGGAGGTGTGTCGGCATTTGATCCCCCTTCTCCCGGATCAGGGCTTGGAAGCGGGGATCGTCCCGCAGCGACTCGAGATCGGGGTCATGCGCGACCCAATCCTGCCGCGCGAACCCGACTCTGAACGCGCGCTCGAGGTTGTCGAGCGCACGCGTCGTCTCGCCTTCGAGCGCAAGGAGGCACGCCACGTTGTAGCAGACGCTGGCGTCCTCGGGATCGGCCAACGTGGCGAGCCGGGCCCACTCCAGGCCCCGGGTCCGGTCGCCCAGTCGGCTGCAGCAGACCGCGGCCATGGTGATGGCCCTGGCGTCATCGGGATTGAGTTCCAGGTGCCGCTCGATCACCGGCAGCGCCCGTCGATAGGCGACGACGGCATCGGCCGTCCGGCCCAGCGCCGAGAGCGTCTGCGCGGCGAAGTAGAGCGCCTCGTGGTCCTCGCGTGCGCGGTTGGCGTCGTCGAAGAGCTCGAGCGCCTTGCTCAGTTGCCCTCGCTGGACGCAACTGCGAGCGTAGAAGTAGCGCGACTCGAACTGGTTGGGATCGAGGGCCATGGCGCGCTCGAACTCCTGGTCGGCCTCCGGGAACCGTTCGAGCAGCGCCAGGGCGAATCCGCGGGCCGCATGCGCCTCCGGGAGATCCGGGTCCAGCTCCAGCGCTCTGCGGCTCGCCGCATCGGCCTGCTCGAGGTTCGCCGTCGCATGCTCGTCCTGGTAGTGATGGGCGAGGAACGCGCAGGCGTCCGCGATCCCGGCGTGGGCTCGCGCGTAGTTCGGATCGCGTGTGATCGCGCGCACGAACATCTGTCGCGCGAAGGTCACGCCCTTCTTCCGCCGCGTGTGGAAGTACTGGCGTCCGCGCAGGTAGTAGTCGTACGCCTCGAGGTCGGAGGTCGGCGCCTTGGCGCGCCGCCGGTCCTCCTGCAGGACCACCCGCAAGGCGCGGGCGATGTTCGACGCGATGTCGTCGTGGATGGCGAAGATGTCCTTCATCTCGCGGTCGAAGCGTCCCGACCAGAGATGCGTGCCGTGCTCCACGCTCACCAGCTGCGCAGTGACGCGCAGCATCTTCCCCGACCGACGCACGCTCCCCTCCAGCACCGCCTCGACGTTCAGCAGGCCGCCGATCGCCGCGATGCCGAGCGGCTTGCCCTTGAGCGCGAAGGCCGAGGTGCGCGACGCGACGCGCAGTCCGTCGATGCCGATGAGCGCGGTGATGATCTCCTCGGCCATGCCGTCACCGAAGTAGTCGTCATCGGGATTCCCGCTCAGGTTGACGAACGGCAGGACCGCGACCGACGAGCCCGCCGGCTGCTCGGATCCGGAGGCGAGCAGGGCGTCGGCGAACTCGCGCACCGACGGGTAGCGATCGGCCGGCGCCTTCGCGAGCGCGCGCGCGATGGCGTGGCGCACCGCGGCCGGGACGCCGGGACGCACTGTCGCGAGTGGCGGCGGCGGGTCCGCGACGTGTCGCGCCATGATCGCGCGCGGCCCACCACCGGTGAACGGCGGATGTCCCGCGAGCATCTCGTAGAGCATGCAGGCCAGGGCGTACTGGTCGGCCCGGTGGTCCACGTCGGACTCGCCGCTCGCCTGCTCGGGACTCATGTACGCTGGCGTGCCGAGCGCGATGCCCTCGCCGGTCGAGTATGCGCTGCGCAGGACCGCGGCGGCGCGTGCGACGCCGAAGTCGGTTACCACCGGGTGGCCCTGCTCGAGGAGGATGTTCTCCGGCTTGATGTCGCGATGGACGACCCCACGTTCGTGCGCGGAGGCGAGCGCGTCGGCCACCTCGCCGGCGATCCGCACGGCCTCCGCCACCGGCAACTGTCCCTCGGCCTCCAAGCGCTGTCGGAGCGAGCCGCCCCTCACGCACGGCATGACATAGTAGAGGTGGCCGTCCGCCTCGCCGGAATCGAACACCGGGAGGATGTTGGGATGCGTGAGTGCCGCAGCGATCTCGATCTCTCGGAGGAATCGGGCGGCTTCGACCGAGGCGCCGAGCCCGGCCTGCAACACCTTCAGCGCCACGGGGCGGTTGTGCTTGGTGTCCTGCGCGAGGTAGACGGTGGCCATCGCGCCCCTGCCGAGCTCGCGCTCGATCCGGTAGCCCGCGAAGACCGTACCGCACTGGACCAGCTTCCCAGACATCGTGCACGCTCCCGGCTGGCGGGCACCCAGAGCCGCGCGAACAGACGGCGGGTCCCCCCG
>JAOUHR010000209.1 GCA_029884515.1 Gemmatimonadota bacterium | reverse complement strand
ACTGGTTCGTGAAGGCCTTCCTGAAGGCCGCCCTGCTCTGGTTCTCCTGCGCCATCGCGCTCGCCGTGGCGATGGCGATCGTCCCCGCGCTCATCGTCTACCGCACGGCGCACCTCCACCTGGCGCTGCTCGGGTTCGTCACGCAGATGCTCTACGGCGTGGCGCTCCACGTGATCCCGCGCTTCTTCGGCCAACCGCTGCTGTATCCGAGGCTCGCCGGCGTGCAGTTCTGGACCGCGCAGTCCGGCCTCGTGGGACTCGTCACGGGGTTCGTGCTCCGCACGTTGGGAGTCGGCGTCGCCCCGGTGTTCCTCTCCGCCGGCGCGCTGCTCTCCGCGACGGGGGCCGCGTGCTTCGTGGTGAACATCTGGCGCACCATGGATGCGAGTCCGATGCAGACCATCAACGCCCACGGTCGCGCGCTGCCGCTCATGCCGCAGGCCGACGCGCACTGACGGGCTCCGTGCTCAGCGCCGCGCCGTCACGCCCTCGGCGAAGTCGTAGCGCAACCCGACGCGCGCGAGCAGTTCCACGAGTCGCCGCAGCCCGAGCCCCATCACGCTGAAGTAGTCGCCCTCGATCCGCTCGACGATCGTCGCGCCGTAGCCCTGGATGCCGTAGGCGCCCGCCTTGTCCATCGGCTCGCCGGTCGCGACGTAGGCGGCGATCTCCTCGGGGCCGAGCGCGCGGAAGGTGACCCGCACCGCCTCGACCGCGCTCTCCGTCCGCCCGCCACGCGCGACGGCGACCGCCGTGAAGACCGTATGGGTGCGCCCGCTCAGCCGCGCGAGCGTGGCGCACGCCTCGGCGGCGCCGGCGGGCTTGCCGAGGATCTCGCCGTCGAGCACGACGATCGTGTCGGCCGCGATCACGACCGCGTCGGGATGACGCGCGGCCAGCCGGTGCGCCTTCTCGCGCGCCAGGCGCTCGGCGTGCGGCACCGGTTCCTCGCCCGGGTGGAGCGACTCGTCGATGTCGGCCGGGCGCACGACGTGCCGGATGCCGACGAGCGTGAGCAACGCGCGGCGCCGGGGCGACTGTGACGCGAGGATGACCTCCACCGGGACGGCCACGCTCATCGCTCGAGCCAGAGCGTCACGGGCCCGTCGTTCACGAGCTCGACGTCCATCATGGCGCCGAACTCGCCCGTCTCCACGCGCAGCCCGCGCTCGCGGAGTGCGCGCACGAACCCCTCGTACAGCGGGATCGCCTGCTCCGGACGCGCGGCGGCGATGAAGCTCGGCCGCCGCCCCTTCTCCGCGTCGCCGTAGAGCGTGAACTGGCTGACGACGAGCACGGCACCGTCCACGTCCGCGAGGGCGAGGTTCATCTTGCCCTCGGCATCGCCGAAGAGCCGGAGCCCGACGACCTTCTCGGCCATCCAAGTCACCTGGGCGTCGGTGTCGGCGCCGGTGAAACCGACGAGGAGGCAGAAGCCCCGCTCGATCCGCCCCGTGACACGTCCCGCCACGCGCACTTCGGCGCGGGAGACCCGCTGCAGCAGCACGCGCATCGCGTTACTTCACGTCCGCGCGCGCCCAGTCCCATCCTTCGAGGCCGGCGGCGTTGACGGCCTTCACGGCCACCATCCATCCCGGCCGCGCGCCCGCGAGCGTGGCCCGCGGCGTGGCGACCGTGGCCGAGAAGCGCATCGGATCGGCGGGCGGTCCCCAGCGCACGAGGTAGCGGGTCACGCCCTGCTCCGGCGACGGTGTCCAGGTCGCCTGCGTGCCGGCCGCAGTGAGGCCATTCAGTCTCGACGGACTCGCCGCGAGGAGCATGATCGTCGCGACCGTGGTGCGCGACGTCTCCGCGAGCTGCTGGTGGTTGATCGTCTCGAGCACGTCGTGCGGCATGTGGTAGTGCGGGTTGCCGAGGATCGGGTAGGATCCGATCCCGCCGACGATGTCGCCCCAGGCGTCATACAGCGCCTGCGCGTCGGTGCTCTTGTAATAGAAGGCATCGTACGTGATGAGCCGCGAGAACTGCATCGCCGCCGCGTGCTGCACGTCGCGGATGCCGGGGTTCGAGTAGCGGATGGTGTTGTCCATCCGCTGGTCGTTGGCCCATCCCATCATGTCGTTGTTGAGTGCGCCCACGACGTGGATGGAGTCCTTCATGCGCCGCCCGAACTCCCGCGCGCCGCGCAACCCGGCCTCCTCGCCGGTGAACGAGACGAACATCACCGTGGCCGGCTGGGGCCGCGCGGCGAGCACGCGCGCCGCCTCGAGGATCATCGCCGTGCCCGAGGTGTTGTCATCGGCGCCCGGGCCCTCGGCGCGCGAGTCGAAGTGCGCGCCCACCACGTAGATCAGCTCGGGGTTGACCGTGCCTGGGATGACGGCGACGACGTTCGCGACCGGGATGTCGCGGCCGCCGACGGACGTCGTGAACCGCTGGAGGTGGGCGTCGAGCCCGTACCCGCGGTACTTCGCGAGGAGGTACTCGGTCGCCTTCCAGTTGCCCGGCTGGGTGACGTGCTTGGAGTCGAAGGCGAAGAGGTCCTTCTCGGTGGCGTAGATGCGGTTGACATCCACCTCCTCCACCGCGGTGCGCACGGCGGGGGCGATGGGCGCGAAGATCCGCGCCCCTTCGATGCGTCGCGCGCGCTCGGCGGCGAGGTTCGAGTCCAGGCGCGCGACCAGTACGGCGCGCGGAACCTTCGCCGTCAGGTCGGTGAGGTAGAGGTTCCGGTGCGGCGTCACCGTGTCGCCGTCGCGCTCGGAGACGATCGCGACGCGCGAGCCGTCCGGTGAGGGGGCCCACTCGTACTCCGGTGCGACGGTCCGCACGGAGTTGTTGTGGAAGAGCCGCGTGCGTGTGCCGGTGGCGAGGTCGTAGAGATGGGAGCGACGGTGCCGCGCCTCGCCGATCACCGCGAGGACACGGCCCGACGTGAGGAACTGCGGAAAGAGGTCGTGCTGGATCTCCCGCGTGAGTCGCGTGGGTGGCTCGGCGCCCGTGCCCGGCGCGGTGAAGAGCTCCCAGTCCTCGCGCAGCATGGTCTGCCAGGCGAGGCGCGCACCGTCGGGCGAAAGGGCCAGGCCCTGCACCGGCGTCTCGCTCAGGTGCACCATCGTCGCGGCTGCGCCGGCGCGCACCATGATGGCCGTGCCGCGCGAGTCCGCGGCGAGCCACGCGATGGTGGAGCCGTCGTCGGAGAGCACGGGTGCGGTGCCGGCGATCCGATCACCGAGGGCGCCATCGCCCAGGACCGCGAACGCGTCGGAACGGCCGGCGCCACCGGGACCGCGCGGCGCGGCGGCGGCGCCAGCGGCGCGGGCGGCGCCGAGGAGGACGATCGCGCGCGCGCCGTTCGTGCTGCGCGTGAGCGAGAGCGGCTGGCCGTCCGTGATCGGGATCGTCGCCCACGCGCCGGTCGGCGTGAGGTCACGCACCTGCAGCGTGGTGCCGGCCGCGCCGGCGCCGCGCGTGAGCACCGCCGCGCGGAGCGGTCCATCACCGAGGAGGGTGAGCGCGCCGGCCGCAGCGGCGTCAACGGGGTACTCGGTCACTGCACCACCCGCGAGTGGGGCCCAGTGCAACACCGGCTTCCCGTCAGACGCGGACGCGAGCCAGGCGATGCTGCGGCCATCGGGCGCGAACACGGGCGACACCCCGTCGAACTCGCGTACGGCCGGGAAGCCCGCCTCGGCGCGCACCACGCGCACGTGCCGCTCGGCGGGTGGTCCCCACTCGTAGCTCAGGTGGCGTCCGTCGGGCGACCAGCGTGGGGCCCGCGCGTCCTTCGCGACCTCGGTGGTCCGCCAGACCTCCCCGGTCAACTCCGCGATGCGATCGTGATAGCGGTCGGCTTCGGGCGCCTCGAGCAGGTGCTGGAAGTCGGCCAGCGCCGCCTCGTACCCTCCGGCCTCCCAGGCGAACCAGGCGCGATCCATCCGCTGCGCGGCGGTGACCGCGGCGGGGCGGGCGACCGTCGCGGCACGCGGCGTCGTGGCCGGCGTGCCCGTCTGTTGCGCACCGGCGAGGGCGGGTGCGAGGAGGAGCGTCAGGAGGGATCGGCGCATCGGTCCGGGCCTGGATGAAGAAGGAGGCGGCCCCGCACCGCGGGGCCGCCTCCAACTTAACGCCACCTCGCGGGACCGTGTCGTCCCGCGCGCATCGCGCGCTATTCGACCGTGACCGACTTGGCGAGGTTCCGCGGCTGGTCCACGTTCGCGCCGCGCTTCACCGCGATGTAGTACGCGAGGAGCTGCAGCGGGATGCTCGCCAGCACCGGCGTGAGCATGTCGATCGTCTCGGGGATCCGGATCTCGAAGTCCATGAGGCCCTCGAGGGCCGGCTCCTCGCGGCTGGTGATGACGATCGTCCGCCCGTGCCGCGCGCGCACTTCCTGGATGTTCGAGACGACCTTCTCGAAGACCGCATCGTGTGGCGCGACGAACACCACGGGCATGTTCTCGTCGATGAGCGCGATCGGCCCGTGCTTCATCTCGGCGGCCGGGTATCCCTCGGCGTGGATGTAGCTGATCTCCTTCAGCTTGAGCGCCCCCTCGAGCGCCGCCGGGAAGTTGTAGCCGCGGCCGAGGTAGAGGAAGTTGTGCACATCGTGGAACGACTCGGCGATCGACTCGATCTCCGCCGCCCGGTCGAGGATGCTCTGGATCTGCCTGGGCAGCGCGTCTAGCGCCTGCGCGATCTCGCGGCCGCGCATCACGGAGAGCGTGCGCTTGCGGCCCAGCTTGAGGGCGAAGAGGGCGAGCGCCACCACCTGGCTGGTGAACGCCTTGGTGGACGCGACGCCGATCTCC
>JAOUHR010000415.1 GCA_029884515.1 Gemmatimonadota bacterium | reverse complement strand
GGGGTTCGCCACACTGCTCGCGGTGGTGATGGCGCCGGTCGCCGCCGTCGCCTTCAACGACCTGGTGGGCTGGTTCAAGCGGCCGCCCGGTCTCTCGTGCGGCTATCCCGAGTTCGACCTGTGGGGTTGCAGGGGCGAGGAGATCTTCGCGGAGCTGGTGACGGCCGCCGCCGCGCTCGTCGCGCTCCGTCGCACGCGTTTCTCGCTGCTCGTGCTCCCCCTCGCGATGATCGCGCTGCGCTTCGTCTTCCACGTCGCCGACACGTTCGGGCGCAACGGATCGGGCGATGCGAGCGGGGGGTGGGTGTGGGTGATCGGCGCGAGCCTCATGGCGGCCGCCGCCTACGCGATCGACCGGCGACAGAAGGGTGACGAGGACTTCGCGATCTGGTTGCACCTCGCAGCCGTCGTCTGCGCCACGGCCGCCACGCTGCAACTTCTCTCGGCCTACGAGGAGATGCGTCACTTCCTCGTGCCGGGCGCCTTCGTCGCGTTCGCGGCGGCGCTCACGCTGCGCCGATTCGTCTGGCTCCTGCTCGGAATGGGGTGGTTCATCGGCTACCTCGGCTGGCTGGCCTCCGATGTGTTCCGCGACTCGCCGCTGTTTCCGGTGGTGCTGGCCGCGCTTGGCATCGGCGTGATCGTCACGACCGTCTGGGTGCAGCGGAACGCGGCGACTCTGGTGAAACGGTTCGGGACCGTCACATCCGACGGCCGGCCGCGCTTCCCCGGCGGCGTGCCGCTCCTGCTCAGCCCGGCGCTCGTCGCGATCCTGCTGATGCCCCAAGCGATGGAACGGGATGCGGACCGGCGCGCCGAAGAACAGTGGCGGCAGTCACGCTATCGCCTGCGCTTCGAGCGTGAGCGCGAGAAGGCCGCCGCCGACTCGGCGGCACTGCGCGCCATGCGGGCGGTGCCCGCCGTGAGACCGGAAACCTCGGCGGTCCCGCGGTCGTAGTACCCGCAGCACCGGCAGGATCCCTCGCACGACCCTCCCGCGCGGCGCGTCCGTCGCGGGGACGTTTCCCGTCCGCAGTCCGGAGTCCGGATGTCCCTGATCGCCACGCTCGCGCTCGCCCTGCAGGTCTCGGTCACCGTGGGCACCGAGCGCGGCGTGCGGATCGACGACGAATCCGACAGCACTCGGCGCCCGGTGAAGCGGCTCGAGGTCACGGACGAGATGCGGCGCACCGCGTTCAAGGACCCGGCGGCGCGCGAACTGCTGCTGCGGGCGCGCAAGTCGCGGCTCGAGCAGGACTCGCTGCTGCTCAGTTACGATGCCAAGAGCTACCAGCGGATCTCGGTGGGGATGTCGCTGCGGGAGACGTCGCGTTCGCGGCTCGCCTTCCGGTCCGAGAACGTGTCGCGCGTCCGGTGGCAGAAAGACGTCGGCGCCTACGTCGAGGTGCTCGGCGCGCGCGCCGCGGTGCCGTTCGCCTCGGAAGCCGACGCTGAAATGCGCCGCGAGGTGCAGGACGAAGCGGGCGACATGATGTCCATCCCGTACTATCCGGGACGCGACCAGCTCTGGATGAGCGACGGCCTCGCGAGGGCCGAGGTGGATGAACGCGAGATCGTGCATCCCATCGCCGAGGGTTCCGAGGCGTACTACACGTACGCGACCGGCGACTCGGTGATCATGACGCTCCCCGACGGGAAGCGGATCAGCCTGCGTGAGCTGCGCATCACCGCGCGCGAACCCAAGTGGAACGTGACCGTGGGGTCGTTCTGGTTCGACACCGAGAAGGCCTTCCTTGTGCGCGCGATCTACCGCCTCTCCGCGCAGATGGACATCTGGGACGTGGCGCAGGCGGACGACTCGACGGCGAAGGACGACGTCCCCCTCTGGGTGCGCCCCCTCCTGACGCCGATGCTCGCCGACATCACGGCGATCAGCGTCGAGTACGGACTGCAGAACCAGCGCTTCTGGCTTCCCAAGTCGCGCGGGTTCGAAGGGTACGCGCGGGTGAGCTTCCTGCGCATCCCGATCCAGATCGAGCAGCGCTACGTCTATGCGAGCGTGAACGCGCTCGAGCCGATGGCGCGCATCGCGGTGCCCGAGGCGACGCGCTCGCGAGACGTGCGCGACAGCCTCTACAAGACCGGCCTAGACAGCGCGAGCGTGCGCAAGCAGATGCGCGAGTACTACGCGGGGCTCGATTCGGCGCGCAGGCTGGCGAAGACGCGGCAGTGTGCGTCCGGGACGACCTACTCCGAGTACGCCAAGCGCTACGAGGGCACGCTCGCGATCGCCGTAGAGATCCCGTGCGATTCGTCGAAGCTCGGGCACTCCGCCGAGCTGCCCGGCTCCATCTATGATGCGGGCGAGGAGCTGTTCGGCACGCGCGAGCGTGACGAGCTCGTGAAGGCGCTCAGCATGGGGCTCCAGCCGGGCTGGGGCCCGCAGGCGCCGAAGGTCGAGTACGGCCTCGCCTTCACGCGCTTCAATCGCATCGAGGGGTTCTCCACCGGCGCGCAGCTCCGGTCCACCCTTGGCAATGGCTACACCGCGACCCTCGGCGCGCGGGCATCCACGGCCGACCTGCAGCTCAACGGCGACCTCACGCTCGCACGGGGCAACGGGCGGACCGAGTTCCGTGCCACGGCCTACCGCCGGCTCGCCGTGAGCTCCGATTTCGGCGATCCGCTCTCCTTCGGGTCGTCGCTCGCCACGTTCCTCTACG
>JAOUHR010000526.1 GCA_029884515.1 Gemmatimonadota bacterium | reverse complement strand
CGGCGAACTCACCGGCACGCGGCCCATGCGCGGCGGACTCGACTGGCGGCTCTTCGCCGAACAGCAGTGGACCGCGCCCGTGGAGAACACCTGGTCGCTCTTCGGCGGCTCGCACGACTCCCGTTACCCCGGGAACGTGGTGGCCGATGCGGGCTGGTACTACGGCGGCGCGTTGCGCTGGCGTGGGAGCCGCGGCCTCGATCCGCGCGGCTGGCGCGCCAGCGGCGACGTGCGCCTCGAGGCCGCGACGGGTGAGATGGACTTCGGCCGCGCACTGCTCGAGACGACCGTCTCGCGCGGGCTGGGTTCGGTCGCGGCTTCGCTCACCGGCGCGGCGGGCACCAGCACCGGCGACCTCCCCGCGCAGCGACACTTCTTCCTCGGCGGGCTGCAGACCGTGCGTGGACAGGATGCCGGGACCGGATATGGCGAGGCCTTCTGGCTGGGCCGGCTCGAGCTCGGCACCAATCGTACGGGCGTCCGCCCGGTGGTCTTCGGCGACCTCGGCTGGGCGGGCGCGCGCGATGCGTGGAGCACCGTCGGCCGGCCGATGAGCGGCGTCGGCGTGGGGGCGAGCTTCCTCGATGGGATGATCCGCGTGGACCTCTCGCGCGGGCTCTACCCCAAGGTGCAGACGCGATTCGACCTCTACCTCGAGGCACGATTCTAGAGGTCATCGGCGGAATTCCGGTATACACCCGCCCAAGCTAACGAACGCTCTTGCAGCAGGTTGCGTTAGGGTGAGTAGTTGGCGAACACCACCTGCGCACCCCTCCACGGAGCGTCCGTCCTGCCCGAACCCGCCGAGTCCGCCGAGTCCGCCGAATCCGCCGAGCCCGCCGAGCACGCGATCACCGAGCAGCGGATGCACGCGGAGATCCTGCTCTGGCAGGGTCGCTATCGCGCGACGTTCGTCCCGCTCGTCGGGTTCTCGGCCGTCATCCTGAAGTGGTTTGACGTCGTCTCCTCGCACTCGCTGTATGTGGCCGACTTCGGCGTGCGCCCGCTTCTCGTGGCGGTGGCGCTGCTCATCGTCGCCTATCTCCTGTTCCAGCGGCTGCTCACGCGCCACGTGCGGCGCACCGGTCGCGCGGAGCAGGGATTGGTGATCGCGGCGATCGCGGCCGACATCCTGACGCTCTTCATCGGCGCCGCGCTGGTCACGCCGCCGGAGCACTACGACCGCGTGCTCGTGCTCTCGATCTTCACGGTGCAGATCACGCAGGTGTTCTTCGGGTGGCGGGCGACGATCTGGAACCTCATGCTGATCGTGATCGGCTTCGTGACGCTCGTGGCACTCGCCTCCGACGCCGGTGCGGCGATCGACCCCGCCGAGGAGCTCTGGACGGTCACGCTGTACGCCATCGGCGTGCTGCTCTACATCGCGCTCTCGGGGCAGGTCGGCGACCGCATGCGCAGCCTGGTGGGGATCTTCAATCGCGCGCAGGAGGGGGACTTCAGCGCACGATACGACGAGCGCGCCGACCAGATGCCCGACCCGGTGAGCGTGATCGGCCGCGCCTACAACCGGATGCGCACGCAACTCGAGGCGATCGTCCTCACTGACGCGCTCTCGGGCTGCTACAACCGCCGCGGCCTGAACCAGCTCGCCGAGCGCGAGGTCTCGCGCGCCGTGCGCGGCAGGAAGGAGCTGGCGGTGCTCGCGGTCGACGTGGACCACTTCAAGACGGTGAATGACGAGTTCGGCCACCTCACCGGCGACGAGGTCATCCGCGAGGTGGGCGCGCTGCTGCGGGAGTCGGTGCGCGAGGTGGACGTGGTGGCGCGGATCGGCGGCGAGGAGTTCGCCGTGCTCGCGCCGGACTCCACCGAGGCCGGCGCGCAGGCGCTTGCCGATCGCGTGCTCGCGGCGTTCCGCGGGCACCGGTTCCGATCACTGCCGCCCGATCGTCGCATCACCGCGAGCGTCGGGGTCGCGACCGCGCCGGCGCTCGACGACCTGATCGCCAAGACGCTGCTGGCCCGGGCCGACGAGGCGCTCTATACCGCGAAGCGCACGGGGCGCGACCGCGCCGTCACCTGGCACGCCGGCATGCGTGCGTTCGATGGTGCGACCCCGCC
>JAOUHR010000208.1 GCA_029884515.1 Gemmatimonadota bacterium | reverse complement strand
ACGTGCGCGGAGCGATCACGGCGCTCGATGTCGTGGCAGCGGCCGAGGGTTCCGCCCGGGACGCGATGATCTCCGCGTGGGCGAGGTCGGTCTGGGAGGCCTACGCGGGCAGCCGGGCCGAGGTGGAGGCGCTGCTGCGGCGACGGGGCATCATCTGATTCACCCTCCCCTCACCAGACACGCGAACCCGCGCTAGGGCCGCCCACGCCGCTGGAGCGCGACGATCTCCGGCGGCACGCTGCCGCGACGCGACTCCTCGAGCCAGTCGTGGTCGAAGTCCCACGCATCGCCGCGGAACAGGATGAACGCGCCGCGCGGGATCGCGCCGAGCGCGTTGCAGGGCGCGGCGGCCGCCTGGCGTCCCGGCGCCAGGTCGTGGATCCAGATCCGGCACTGGCCCTCCGGCGGATACTGCCCCGGCGGCACGAAGAGCACTCGACGGCCGGCCACGCGCACCGTGTCGACACGGAACAGGGTGTCGCGCACCGTCACGCGGATCGTGTCGCGCCGCGTGATCGTCACCGTGTCGCGGCGCGTGATCCTGACCGTGTCCACGCGGGTGACGGGCGCGGGCACCGGGGTGGGGAACGGTATCGCCTCCGGGATCCCGACCGTATCCACTCGCACGCGCGTCCCTTGGCGCACCACCGTGTCCACCCGCACGAGCGTATCGGTGCGCGCGGTCCGCAGCGTGTCCACCCGCACGATCGTGCGCGTGCCCCCGCGCCAGAGCGTGTCCGTGCGCGTCACGGTGTCCCGGCGCCAGGTGGTGTCGAAGTGGAAGGTGACCCGGACATCCTTGCCCTTGCTGACGCCGTAGAGCGTGTCCGTCGCCGTGTAGCCGCGCGCCGGCCGGGGCACGATGACCAGCGTGCGTCCACATCCGCTCGCGGATGCGGCGGCGACCAGCGCGATCGCGCCGAGTATGATGTTGCGCGAGAGCGGCTGCATCGTGCCTCCTGGGGATCCGGGATCATGCCTATCCTCCATGGACGCACACGCGTCCGCATCGGTTACCATTCGAGGACACCCATGCCCATCAACGAACTCGCCGCGAAGTACCTCGAGACCTTCGAGCAGAACGAGGAGTTCCCCGACGGCCTGTCGTTCCGGGACGAGTTGACGCACGCCAACCTCGACCATTCGCGTGAGAGCCTGGCGCGAATCGATCAGCTGTTGGATCGGATCCGCACGCGCCTGAGTCCGGATCCCGAGGAGTTCCTGCGCGACTATGCCAACCAGACCTTCCTCTATCTCCTGGCCTTCTATGTCGGCACCGTGACCGCGAGGCAATCGGGGAATGGCGTCGACTGGTACAGCTACGGGGAGATGCTCGCGGTCATGCCCGACAACAAGGCCTTCGTGCCCCAGAGCTTCGCGTCGTCGGTCACCTGCATCATCCAGAAGAAGGGCTTCTTCATCCCCCTGGCATCGATCCAGGAACGGCTCTTCGAGGAGCCGCCGACGAAGAGCGTTGCGTTCAGTGCCTCGGGCTTCATGTAGGGGAGCCACCCTTCACCTCGGCCGCCGCGACCGCAGATTGCACAGATGCGCCGCATCCTCTCATCACATCGCCTGACGCCCGCCGTCGCGCTCACGCTCCTGCTCATCGGTTCGGGCGCGGAGGCGCAGTTGCGGCCCTTGGCACGCGTGCGCGGCACGGTCCACGACTCCCTGCGCGCCCACGGCCCGCTCGCCGGCGCGCGCATCGTGATCCAAGGCCTCGTCGCCGACGCGCTCACCGACTCCCGCGGTCGCTTCGACTTCCGTGAAGTCCCCGTGGGCCCCCACCGCATCACCTTCTTCCACCCGTGGCTCGATTCGCTCCGGCTCAGCGCCCCGGTGTACGACGTCGAGCTCACCGAGGCGGGCATCGCCGACCTGCAGCTCGCGGTGCCCTCCTTCGCGTCGCTCACGCAGTATCTCTGCGGTGCGCCGCAGGACTCGGCCACCACGGTCCTCTTCGGACAGGTGCGCGCGGCGGAGGACGGCGCACCCCTCGCCGGCGCCGAGGCGCGGGTGGAGTGGTTCGAGCTCTCGCTCGGCGGGCCCGAGGGACTGCTGCGCCGCAATCGTGTCGCGAGCGCCTTGTCGGACGAGACCGGCTCCTACACGCTCTGCGGCGTGCCGAACGACATCGAGAACGCGATGCGTGTCGCGACCGGGGAGCAGACGACCGGGCCGCTGTTCTTCACGCTCGCCGGCGCGCCCGTCGCCTACCGCGACGTGACGATCAGCCTCACCGATCCCGCGGCGGCGCGCCGCCTCGAAACCGACAGCGTGAGCGACTCCCTGGTGACCGGGACGGCGCGTCTCACCGTCGAGGTCCGCGACGATCGGGGACGGCCGGTCAAGGGTGCCGACGTCGGCGTGCGTGGCGCGCCGCTCTCGAGCCAGACCGACGAGATGGGACGCGCGCGACTCCTCTCCGCCCCGGCGGGATCGCAGACGGTGGTGGTTCGCGCGGTGGGCCGCGCGCCGATCCTCCGGGTCGCCGACCTGGCGCCGGGCGCCGAGACACGGCTCGAGCTCGCCTGGACCACGTCCGTCACGGTCCTCTCCGAGGTGGTGGTCCGCGGGATCCGTCCGGGCGCGGAGCTCGAGGCGTACGAGCGGCGGAGGCGGAGCGGGGCGGGCAGATTCCTCGACGCCGCCGAGTTGAAGCGGCGCGGCGGCGGCGTGAATGCGCTGTTCACGGTGCCGGGCGTCTCGCTGCAGCCGGGCCGACGGGGGGATATCCGCCCGATGCCGCTCTTCCGCGCGAGCGGCTACGGATACTGCCGGCCGATGATCGTCGTCGATGGCATGCAGCTGCCGAGGTTGGACGGGTGGGAGCTCGACGCGATGCTGCGCGAGGCGGCCCGCGTCGAGGTCTACACCCGGCCGCTGCTGGTTCCCCTCGACCTTATGGTCCTCTCGAGCTGCGGGGTCATCGCGATCTGGACGCGGTGATGGCCGCGCCTCTCCGCGCCTACCGGCGCGGCAGCTGCGGCGGGATCGCCCGGGCCAGTTGGTTCGTGATCCGCTCGAGCAGCGCCTCGAGCCTCTCGCGGCGCGCCCGGATGGCCCGGCGCACAAGGAAGACGGCCCCGACTCCCACGACGCCGATGGCCGGCAGGGAGACCGATGCCGCCCCGGCGTTCCCCATGAACATCGCCAACATCCCAGCGAGCACCGCCCCGGCCGCCGTCGCGCCGACGACGCTAAGCGAGTGATCCGAGGAGACGGTGATCTTCGTCCTTCCTGCGCGCGGGCTCACCTGGACTCTCGTCGCGCCGCCGGCCCGCCTCGCGTCCTCGCCGACGGCCGACGCCCACGCGAAGACCCCGGGGAGTGTCGTCTCGACGACGCCCTGCGTTCCCATCGTCTCCTGGACGATGTCGAGCAACGCGGGGAACTCCCGATCCGACACCGCGAAATCGACCGACCGGGAGACCTGCCAGCCGGCGGGGAGGCCGAGGATGCGCGACGTGGGCGCCGCGACCGGCGCCATCACCGGCTGGTCGAGCGCGGCCGCCGCGGCCATCACGTGACGGGTGGGGATGTCGACCTCCGCCGCGATGCGCCTGACCCCGGTGAGCGAGAAGCCCGCGGTCGCGTCCGGCTCGGCGGCTTCGAGCGCGGCGGCCCGGCCGAGGAGCTCCCGGGCCTCCGCCCCGCTGTAGCGCCTGCCGGGTGGCGCGGGCGAGGCGAGCGCGCGCACCAGGTCGTTCGCGGTCGCGGGACGACGCGCGGGGTCGATCGCCATCGCGTGCACCAGCGCCGGCTCGACCGCGGCGGGCAGGGCGTCGAACCGTGCGCGTTGCGCCGGCGACGCGCGCAGGAAGCGCCCCGCCTCCCACTCCTCGTGCGAGAGCCAGCGCGCGGGCACGCTGCCGACGAGCATCTCGTGGATCACGCACGCCAGGCTGTACACGTCGGACTGCGCGCTCACGTCGGTGGCGCCGGCCGCCTGTTCGGGGCTCATGTACCCCGGCGTGCCGATGCCCACGCCGGTCTGCGTGAGCTGCTCGCCGCTGGCGCTCGAGACGGCCTTGGCGATCCCGAAGTCGGTGACCATCGCGTGCCCTTCGGAGAGCAGCACGTTCCCCGGCTTCACGTCGCGGTGCACCACGCCCTTCCGGTGCGCGTAGCTCAGCGCGTCGGCCACGTCCCCGGCGACGGACATCGCGTCGGCCAGCGGAAGGGTCCCGTCGCGGTCGAGCCTCGCGCGCAGCGACTCGCCCACCACGAACGGCATGACGTAGTAGAGCAGCCCGTCGGCCACGCCGGAGTCGTGCAGCGGGAGGATGTGCGGGTGG
This sequence comes from Gemmatimonadota bacterium, assembly GCA_029884515.1. Taxonomy (GTDB): domain Bacteria; phylum Gemmatimonadota; class Gemmatimonadetes; order Gemmatimonadales; family Gemmatimonadaceae; genus Pseudogemmatithrix. Next base: position 494 of record JAOUHR010000208.1, on the reverse strand, counting down.
GCGAGGTTGGCGGTGACGCGGATCTCGTGCAGGAACCGCTCGGGTCCCAGGACGGCGGCCAGGTCGGGACGCACGACCTTGATGGCGACGTCGCGCTGGTGCCGCTGGTCCTTTGCGAGGTACACCGTGGCCATGCCGCCCCGGCCCACCACCCGCTCGATGCGGTAGTGGCCGGCGAGGGCGCGCTGCAGGCGCTGGAGTTCATCCGTCATCGTACGTGCAAAGATGGGATGCGGGGTGCACATTGGCCACGAGGGGCGCATCGGCATCCGGGTGCGACCAGTGGTCGCCGCCGCCCCTCGTGGATCACTCCGCGCGTGGAGGGAATGCGCATGGCAGAGACAAGGACGATCGGCCCATTCTCCCTGGCGAAGTTCCAAGCCGTCCTCTTCGCCCTCCTGGGCCTCCTCGCGGGCCTGCTGTACGCGTTCGGAGGACTCATCTTCGACGTGCTCGTGAGCGGCGGGTGGATGACGTCCCTCTCGACGACCGGA
>JAOUHR010000207.1 GCA_029884515.1 Gemmatimonadota bacterium | reverse complement strand
GTTTCTATGATCTCGTCGTCGAGGTCGCGCTCATCCGGCCGGGCCCCATCCAGGGCGACATGGTGCACCCTTACCTGCGGCGACGCGCGGGCGTGGAGGAGATCACGTATCCACACCCTTCACTCGAGCCGATCCTCAAGCGCACGCTCGGTGTACCGCTCTTCCAGGAGCAGGGAATGCAGGTGGCGATCGCAGCGGCCGGGTTCACCCCCGGCGAGTCCGACCTGCTGCGCAAGGCAATGGGCCACAAGCGGAGCCACGAGCGGATGGCCGCGATCTGCGAGAAGATGCTTCGCGGAATGGAGGCGAACGGCATCGCGCCCGACATCGCGCTCCGGATCTACAACCAGATCAACGCCTTCGCCGACTACGGCTTTCCCGAGAGCCACGCCGCGAGTTTCGCGCTCATCGTCTACGCGAGCGCCTACCTGCGGCACTACTACGCGCCGGAGTTCCTCTGCGCGATGCTCAACGCGCAGCCGATGGGCTTCTACGCACCGGGCACGCTGATCGAGGACGCGAAGCGGCACGGCGTGAAAGTGCTTTCCGTGGACGTGACCCGGAGCCGGTGGGACCACACCCTCGAGCCCGGAGCGGGGCGGCACGCCGCGCCGATGGTGCGGCTCGGCGTCCGTTCCGTGCTCGGCCTCGGCAGCAACGCACGGACGAAGATCGAGGCGGCCACACCGCCTTTCACCACGATCAGCGATTTCGTCCACCGGACCACACTCGACCGCCGCGCGTTGCGCGCGCTGGCCGAGTCGGGGGCGCTCGACGCGTTCGTGGAGGAGGAACCGCCCGCGCGGCGCCGGCGCGTGGCGCTCTGGCGCGTGCTCGAGGCGGAGCGCGCGGGTGCCGGCCCACTCGCGCTCTTCCCGGAATCGCGCGTGCCGCCGCACCTCCCCGCGTTCGCGCCGCCGGAGCTGACCGAGGCCGACTACCGGCTCACCGGACTCTCGCTCAACGGCCATCCGATGCGGCACCTGCGCGCGCTGCTCGCGCCCAATGGCGTGCGCACCGCGCGCGAGCTGCACACGCTGCGCGACGGCACCGCGGTCGCGCACGCGGGGCTCGTGATCTGCCGCCAGCGGCCGGGGACGGCGAAGGGGTTCGTCTTCCTCACGCTCGAGGACGAGACCGGGACGATCAACGTGGTGGTGACGCCGCAGCGGTTCGAGCGGCAGGCGCTGCTCATCTCACGCACGCCGTTGCTGCTGGTGCGCGGGGTGCTGCAGGTGGAAAGTGGGGTCTACAACGTCAGGGCGAAGTCGTTCGCGCCATTGCGGGCGGGAGCCGGGGAGGATGCGGTGAAGGGGCATGACTACAGGTGAAAGGGGATGGACGGGAGGAACGCCCCTCCCGAGCAGCCCGGCTCCCGACCACCTTACACCTTCCACCTCACACCTCACACCGTGCAACTCTCCCTCTTCGGCGCCACCGGCCGCGTCGGCACCCGACTCCTCGAGTACGCGCTCGCCGAGGGGCACGCGGTCCGCGCGCTCGCACGGGACGCGGGCAAGCTCGCGCCGCGCCATGGACTCGAGGTTATCGTCGGTGACGTGCTCGATCCCAAAGCGGTCGCAAGCGCGATCATCGGCACCGACGCCATGCTCTCGGCGATCGGCGGTGCCGGCCTCGCGGACCCGGGCGTGGCGCAGTCGCAGGGGATGCGCAACATTGTCGCCGCAATGCAAACGCTCGGCGTGCGCCGCCTCCTCGCTGTCGCGGGAAGCGGGATCCTCGACGCGCCCGGAGGCGGGCTCCGGCACGACCAGCCGGGATTCCCGGAGGTGTTCAAGGCGGTGAGCCTCCGCCACATGGAGGCCTGGCACGCGATGCGCGACAGCGACCTCGACTGGACGATGGTGTGCACCGGCGACATCGAGCCGGGAGAACGCACCGGTGTCTACCGCACGCGTGATGAGATGCTCCCCCAGGGCGCGCGGACCATCTCAGTGGAGAACGTCGCCGACTTCATGCTGAAGGAGATGACCGCGAACGCGCACCTCCGGCGCCGGGTCGGGCTCGGCTACTGAGCGACCGGCACCGCCTGCGTGAGTAGGGCGCGGATCCAGCGGCCAATCCCTTCCACAGCCTTGGCGTCGATGCCCGTCTCGAAGCCGCGCGTCGCGAGCAACGCGAGCACGGACTCGGTCGCGACATTGCCCGTCGCGCCGGGGGCGAAGGGACAACCACCGATCCCCGCCACGCTGGCGTCGAAGCAGCGGATACCGAGGTCGAGACAGGCGCCGATGTTCGCGATCGCACGGCCATAGGTGTCGTGGAAGTGACCGTTCAGCTTGTTCACGTCCATGTGTTCAAGCACTGCGTGCATCACCGCGCGCGTGCTGTCCGGCGTGCCGACCCCGATCGTGTCGGCGATGCTCAGCTCGTCGACGCCCATCGCGACGAGCTCGCGGACGACGCGCGCGACAGCCTCGGGCGACACCGCCCCCTCGTACGGGCAGCCCAGCGCGCACGAGACCGTGCCGCGCACGGCGACCCCGGCGGCGCGAGCGTCCCGGACGACGGGCCGGAACCGCTCGAGCGACTCCGCGATGGAGCAGTTGATGTTGCGCTGCGAGAAGGTCTCGCTCGCCGAGCCGAACACGACGATCCCATCGGCGCCGGCGGCGACCGCTCCCGCATAGCCTCGCGCGTTCGGCGTGAGCACCTCGTACCGCACCCCCGGCACGCGCTTGATCCGCGACATCACCTCTGCCGCATCGGCGAGCTGCGGCACCGCCTTCGGCGAGACGAAGGAGGTGACCTCGATGCGCGTGAAGCCCGCAGCGCTCAGTCGGTCGACCAGCTCCACCTTCACGTCGACCGGGAGCATCACCTTCTCGTTCTGCAGCCCGTCGCGAGGGGAGACCTCGACCAGGGTGACGTGGCGCGCGGGATCGACGGCGGGAGTCATTGTCGACATGATGGGGATTCCTCAAGCTTAACGACCACTCGCATCCTCCGCCCCGCCACCGATCAGCACCGCCGCCACGCACCAGAACCTCACGATGAGCAAGTACACCATCCCCGCGCGCACAACGATCGGCCATACACACCTCAAGGTCGCGGACCTCGATCGCGCACTCGCGTTCTGGCAGGGCGTCCTTGGCTTCGAGCTGCAGCAGCGCATGGGCGCCCACGCAGCGTTCGTGTCCGCCGGTGGCTATCACCACCACATCGGGCTCAACACTTGGGAGAGCGCCGGCGGTCATCCGCCCGCACCCGGTACCACGGGCCTCTACCACGTCGCGATCCTCTATCCCACGCGTCGCGACCTTGCCGTTGCCGTGAAGCGTGTGATCGACGCGGGCATCCCGCTCCAGGGCGCGAGCGACCACGGCGTCAGCGAGGCGGTCTATCTCGCCGACCCGGACGGCAACGGCGTGGAGCTCTATCGTGACCGGCCGGCGGACGAGTGGCCGCGTGATGCGTCGGGACGGATCGGCATGTTCTCACGTCGACTCGACCTCGCGGCCCTGCTCGCCCTCGCCGAGTGAGGCTCGAGCCCGGCTTCGTCACGCGCTTCGCGCCAGCACCGACCGGCTACCTGCACCTCGGCCACGTGGTGAACGCGGCGTGGGTCTGGGGCGCGGCCCGCGCGTTCGGCGGGCGCGTGCTCCTGCGCGTGGAGGACCATGATCGCCGGCGCTGTCGCGAGGAGTACGAGACTGCGTTGCTCGACGACCTCGACTGGCTGGGCCTCGTGCCGGACGGCGCGTCCACAGACGAGTTCAGGAACGGCGCGCTGCCCCAGCGACAGAGTGACGCTGGCCCGCGATATGCGGCGCGCCTGGCCGAGCTCGAGAGAGCCGGCCTCGTGTACGCCTGCAGGTGTTCGCGCTCCGACATCGCACGAGCCGCGGTGCGGGTCGCGGGCGCTGATCACCCAGCCGCCTCGGATCAAGGCGTCGAAGACGAGTCCGACATTCAGGCGCCAGACGGACGGGAGTTGCGCTACCCGGGCACCTGTCGCGACCTGAAGCTCGATCCGACCTCGACTCCGGCGCGGCGCGTGCGCATCGGCGCCGATGGAGCTGAGCGCTTCGACGACCTGAAGCTCGGTCCACAGGCGCAGGATCCCGATCGCCAGTGCGGTGACCTGCTCGTGCGCGATCGGCACGGCCAGTGGACATACCAGTTCGCCGTCGTGGTCGACGACCTCGAACAGGGCGTCGACGTCGTGATCCGCGGGGAAGACCTCCTCGCGTCGACGGGGCGACAGATCCGGCTCGCGCGGCTGCTCGGACGCGCGCAGATGCCGCGCTTCCTGCATCACCCGCTCGTGCACCTGCCCGACGGACGAAAGCTCAGCAAGTCAGCGGGGGATTCGGGTCTGCGCGAGCTGCGCGCTGCGGGCCGGTCGGCGTCCCAGGTCCTTGGTCTCGCCGCACAGCTCGGCGGATTGCAGCCGGACGCGACACCGATCGACGCGGATCGTCTCGCGACCCTGTTCGGCTGACGAGACGGGCGGCACATTCCCCCGATGCCGGCAGTCCCGAGTCGACTCCGCGGCGTCTTCATCGGCGCCGCCTTCCTGATGGCCACCTCGGCCATCGGGCCGGGATTCCTCACGCAGACCGCGGTGTTCACCGAGCGGCTCGGTGCGAGCTTCGGCTTCGCGATCCTCGTCAGCATCATCATCGACATCACGGCGCAGCTGAACATCTGGCGCGTGATCGCCGTGAGCGGCCGCCGCGCGCCGGCGATCGCCGACGAGGTTGCGCCCGGACTGGGCACGCTGATCGCGATCCTGGTCGCCGTGGGTGGGCTTGCCTTCAACGTCGGGAATGTGGCTGGCGCCGGCCTCG
>JAOUHR010000206.1 GCA_029884515.1 Gemmatimonadota bacterium | reverse complement strand
ACGGATCACCATGGAGCCCTTCACCGGCGAGTAGTCCGCCAGCTCGGAGCGCAGTACGAGTTCGTTGTACCAGGCGCTGAAATCCTCAGCGCGGGTCGTCAGTTTCTTGTCGTCGGCCATGGGGTCATCGAGCGGAGTCGCGCTGCTGGTGCAGCCATTCACGTAGGGAGTCGAGCACGGCTTGGTCGCCGCGGATTGCGGCGTCCGCCGGCAGCGAGTGGGTGGCCGCTCCGGTCATCTTCCCGAGGAGACTCACGGCCTCCACGGCGCCATCCTCGCGGAAGTAGATCGCCGATGTGGCACCGGCCTTGCGCGCGCCGTCCACCTGGTTGCGCGTGGCCTGCGAGAGGTACCGTTCGCCGCTCATCGCGTGGTTCACGCTGAAGCCGGCGCCGCGGAGCGCCGCGACGAGCCGGAGCGCGTCGGCATACGGCCGCTGCCCCGCCCCGTTCCCGGCCACGAGGTGGAAGTCCACCGGCTCCTGCGCGTCCGCGGGCCAGAGGCCGCGCTCGGTGAGGAGCTCGCCGAGCACCACATCGCCCATGCCGAAGCCCAGCGCGGGAAGGTCCGCGTTGCCGAACGCCCTGAGCAGCGTGTCGTAGCGTCCGCCGCCACAGATCGCGCGGAGTTCCCCCTTCGCATCGAAGAGCTCGAACACGATGCCGGTGTAGTACGCGAGCCCGCGCACGATCGAGAGGTCGAGCTCCACCCAGTCGCCGACGCCGAGCGCGGCCAGATGGTCGAGGTAACGCGCGACGCGCTCGATGGGCTCCCGCGCCGCGGGCGCCTCGCCGAATTCCGCCTGCAGCGCCGCGAACGTCACGCCGGACGCCAGCCTGAGCACGCGCTCCACGAGCGCGGGCGCGAGCCCGGCCTCGCCGAGCTTCGCCACCGAGGCCTCGCGCGGCTGTCGCGCGACCTTGTCCATCACGCCGTACACGGCCGGCACCTGTGCCTCGGCGACGCCCAGCGTGAGGAGGATCCCGTTGAGCATCCGCCGGTCGGAGACGCGCGCGCGCACGTCACGCGCCGTGAGGCCGAGTTCGCGCATGATGTCGATCGCCACCGCGAGCAGCTCGGCGTCGGCCACCTCGCTCTCCTCGCCCACGATGTCCACGTTCAGCTGGAAGTGCTCGCGCAGTCGGCCACGCTGTGCGCGCTCGTACCGGAAGAGCTGCGGGATCGAGAACCAGCGCACCGGCTTGCGGAGCGCATTGGCGCGCGCCGCGACCATCCGCGCGAACGTCGGCGTCATCTCCGGGCGCAGCGCGACGTCGCGCTTGCCCTTGTCCGTGAAGTTGTACAGCTGCCCGACGATCTCGTCGCCGCTCTTCTTCGTGTAGAGGTCGAGGGGCTCCAAGGGAGGCCCATCGTACTCGACGAAGGCGTACCGATGCGCTACGGCCCGCCAGGCGCGAAAGACATGTGCGCGGCGGGCCAGCTCATCGGGATAGAAATCACGGAAGCCTGGAAGTGCACTACTACTCATCCGGGCAATTTACCCGGACGTTGGAGCCGCCTGCAACCGCGACATGGTGTCGCCGACGGTATGGAACGAGCCCGTGACCAGGATGGTGGCGCCTCGTTCGGGGGCCGTGGCCACCGCACGGTCGAAATCCGGGATCAATTCCGCCGACCAGCCCTCCCCCACAGCATGCTCGAACACCACGGAGGCGTCCCACGCCCGGCTCGCCGGAGCCGTCGGGGCGTCGGAGAGGATGAAATGGTCCACCACCGGAGCCAGGGCCGCGAGCATCCGGCGCCAATCCTTGTCCCCGAGGATGCTGACAAGGGCCACCGTGGGGCGTTCCGGCGCGATCTCCCGCAGCGTCTCGGCCGTCACCGCGGCGCCCTGCGGGTTGTGCGCGACGTCAAAGATCCAGTTCCCCTGTCGCGAGAAGCGCCCCGCCAGCGTGACGCCCGCCAGCGCCTCCGAGGCATCGGCGACCGAGACCCGGAGGTCCTCGGGGAGCGCGTCGAGCATCGTGAGCGCGACCACCGCGTTGTTCGCCTGGTGCCTTCCGGGGATCCCGGTGATCAGTTCGTCCTCCCGTCCCCCATGCACCCAGCGGAAACGCGTGCCCTTGGCCAGCACCTCGATCCCCTCGGTTCGACCCTCCTCCGCGACCACGCGGATGGGTGAGGCTCCGAGGCGCGCCGCCTCGTCCGCGAGCAGCCGCCGGATCCCGGCGTCGGGCTCGCCGACCACCGCGGGCACACCGCGCTTGTAGATGCCCGCCTTCTCCGGCGCGATCTCCTCGCGCGTGGTCCCGAGCCACTCGGTATGGTCGATCGCGATGCCGGTCACGCCCGCCACCATCGGCATCAGCACGTTCGTCGCGTCGAGCCGCCCCCCGAGGCCGGTCTCGATCACCGCGACATCCACCTCGGCGTCCGCGAAGAGCTGGAAGGCCATCGCCGTGGTGGCTTCGAAGAACGTGGCACCGAGCTGCTCCACCGTCGGCGTCCAGCGGTCGAGGAAGGCCATGATCGCGGTCTCCTCGACCGGCCGCCCATCCACCACGAACCGCTCCCGGAAGTCCACCAGGTGCGGTGATGTGTACTTGGCCACCCGGTGGCCGCGCGCCCGGAGCACCGCCTCGAGCGAGGCGCATACGCTGCCCTTCCCGTTCGTGCCCGCCACGTGGAGCGTCCGCAGTCGCCGGTGCGGGTCGCCGATCGCGGCGAGGAACGCCTCGACGCGCTCCAGTCCCAGCTTCCATTGCCCCGTGGTGCGCGCGAAGAGGAAGTCGAGCGCGTCCCGATAGTCGCGGTGGCTCAGGCGGACGCCCACCCCGCGACGGCAGGCTTCCCACTCATGTGCCGCAGGAGCTGGCCCACGGTGCGCTTGAGCTGGTGCCGGTGCACCACGCAGTCCACCATCCCGTGCGTGAGGAGGAACTCGGCCGTCTGGAACCCTTCCGGGAGGTCCTGGCCGAGCGTCTGCTTGATCACGCGCGGCCCCGCGAAGCCGATCACCGCGCCGGGCTCGGCCAGGATCGCGTCGCCGAGCATCGCGTAGCTCGCACTCACCCCGCCCGTGGTGGGGTTCGTGAGGATCGAGACATAGGGAATGCGACGATCGGCCAACTCGGAGAGCATCGCCGCCGACTTGGCCATCTGCATGAGCGAGAGCACGCCTTCCTGCATGCGCGCGCCACCGGAGGCGGAGAGGATGATGAGCGGCCACTTCTTCTCGAGCGAGCGCTGGCCGAGGCGGGCGATCTTCTCGCCGACCACCGAGCCCATCGACCCGCCCATGAACGCGAAGTCCATCACGCCGAGGTTCACGGGCATCTTGTCCATCAGGCCGGAGACCGTGAGGATCGCGTCCTGGTCCCCGGCCTTCGCGACCGACTTCTTGAGGCGGGCCGGATACTCCGGGAACTCCAGCGGGTCCATCGACGCCAGCGCGACATCCTTCTCCTCGATGGAGCCCTCATCGAGCAGGAGGCTCGCATACTCGTGCGCCCGGTAGCGACGGTGGTAGTCGCAGCTCGGGCACACGTTATGGTTGCGGACGAACTTCTCCCGGATGTCCGTGTGGCCGCACGCCTCGCACTTCTCCCAGACGTCCGGGGGGATCTCGAGGCGTTCGCCGCGGGGTTTCCGGGGCTTCTTGTCTTTGCGGAACCAAGCCATCGGGGAATAGTGGCGGTCCGGCGGCTAGATGACCAGCCCGTCGGCCCGGCCCCGCCCCTCGGACGAGATGAGCGCCAGCATCCCCACCCCCATCCAGCAGGCGAGCATGAACGACCCCCCGTACGAGAAGAACGGCAGGGGGATCCCGGTGATCGGCATGAGGCCGATGGTCATCCCGATGTTCACGACGATATGCGTGAACCAGGCCGCGGCGAGGCCGAATGCCACGAGCGAGGCGAATGGACTCGAGGCGCGCGACGCGATCCGTATGGTGCGGAGGAGGAGCACGCAGAAGAGCCCCAGCGCGATCGTGACGCCGATGAACCCGAGTTCCTCGCCCACCACGGGGAAGATGAAGTCCGTGTGCTGCTCGGGCAGGAACGCGAGCCGCTTCTGCGACCCGACGGTGAACCCCTTGCCCGTGAACCCGCCCGACCCGATCGCCACCTGCGACTGGAGAAGGTGGTACCCCGAGGCTCGCGGGTCGCTGGACGGGTCGAGGAACACGAGGAGCCGGCGTTGCTGGTAGGGGTTCAACTTGTCCCAGAGCACGGGGGCCACCACGCCCATCACGATGTTCGCCGCCACGAGCACCGCGCCCTCGACCCAGGCCGGGCGCTGCCAGGCCACGAGCGCCAGCAACATCAGGAACCAGGCGCCCCAGACGCCCGGCCCGAACGCCAGGATGAGGCTCACCGCCGGGCTCGCCGCCATGACGAGGAGCGGCCAGCCGACGCCGCTCCAGAACAGCATGGCGAAGAGGATGCCGATGAAGACGATGCCGGTGCCGAGGTCCGGCTGCGCCATGATCAGCAGCCACGGGATGAGCACGATGAGGGCCGGCTTCCAGAGCCCGGACAACGACGTGGGCGCGGTGCGGTGGCCGCTCAGCACACGGGCGAGCAGGAGCACCACCGCGACTTTCGCCAGTTCCGAAGGCTGGCCGAGCCGCACGCCGCCGATCGCCAGCCAGCTCTTGGTGCTCGCGGCCGTCCCTGCGCCCTGCCCGATGAAGAGCAGTGCGAGGAGGAGGACGCAGGCACCGAGGTACAAGGGTACGGCGCTCCACTCGAGCAGGCGCACCGACGTCCGCGAGATGCCATACGCGACCACCACGCCCAGCGCGAACCAGGTGAGCTGATTGCGCCAGATGCCGGCGACGAACGTGGGCACGTCCGTCTGCCC
>JAOUHR010000205.1 GCA_029884515.1 Gemmatimonadota bacterium | reverse complement strand
CACCGCCCCCCTCCCACCCGCCTTTCAGATGGCTGCAAAGAAGAAGTCGGACAAGACCGGACTTCCCGGCGACCCCGAACTCCGCCGCGAGCTCCTCCACTCGATGCTCCTCCAGCGTCGCTTCGAGGAGAAGGTCGGTGAGGCCTACGCGCTCGGGAAGATCGGCGGCTTCTGCCACCTCTACATCGGGCAGGAGGCCGTCTCCACAGGCGTCCTCTCGATGCTCCGCGCCGACGACTACGTCATCACCACCTACCGCGACCACGGGCAGGCCCTGGCCCGCGGGATGAGCGCGCGCGCGATCATGGCCGAGCTCTTCGGCCGCGTCGACGGCTGCTCGCGCGGCAAGGGCGGCTCGATGCACCTCTTCGACCGCAACCTGAACTTCCTCGGGGGGCACGGGATCGTGGGCGGGCACGTGCCGGTGGCGGCGGGCGTCGGCTTCGCGATCAAGTACCGCGGCGGCGACCAGGTCATCATCTGCTTCATGGGCGAGTCGGTGGTGAACACCGGCGCCTTCCACGAGGCGCTCAACATGGCCGCGCTCTGGAAGCTCCCTTGCATCTTCATCATCGAGAACAACAAGTACGGCATGGGCACCGCGGTCGAGCGGGCCGCGGCGATCGCCGACCTCTCGCGCCGCGCCGACGCCTATGACGGGATGGCGGGCGAGCACGTGGACGGCCAGGATGTCTTCGCGGTGCGCGACGCGATGGAGCGCACGCTCGACCTCGCGCGCCGCGAGTCGCAGCCGCACCTCCTCGAGATCCGCACCTACCGCTACATGGGGCACTCGATGTCGGACGCGGTGAGCGGCACCTACCGCACGAAGGCCGAGCTCGACGAGTACCTCAAGCGCGACCCGATCAACCTGCTCAAGGCGCGCATGATGGACGCCGGCGACCTCTCTGACGAGGACGTCGCGAAGATGGAACAGGAGGTCAAGGCCGTGGTGCAGGACGCCTGGGACTTCGCCGACGCGAGCCCCGAACCCTCGCCCGAGGCGCTCTACGAAGACGTCCTCGTCGACACCACGAGCTGACGATGCCCGTGATCACCTACCGCGAGGCCCTGAACCAGGCCCTCCGTGAAGAGATGGCCCGCGACGACCGCGTCTTCCTCATGGGCGAGGAGGTCGGCGTGTACAACGGCGCGTACAAGGTCTCCAAGGGCCTGCTCGAGGAGTTCGGCGAGATGCGCGTGGTGGACACGCCGATCACCGAACTCGGCTTCGCCGGCGTGGGCGTGGGCGCGGCGATGGTCGGACTCCGCCCGATCGTGGAGTTCATGACCTGGAACTTCGCCCTCCTCGCGATCGACCAGATCGTGAACGCCGCCGCCAAGATGCTCTACATGTCCGGCGGCCAGTACCCGATGCCGATGGTCTTCCGCGGTCCCAACGGCGCCGCGCTCCAGCTCTCCGCGCAGCACTCGCAGGCGTTCGAGTCCTGGCTCGCGCACATCCCGGGGCTCAAGGTCGTGGTCCCCGGCACACCGTACGATGCGAAGGGCCTCCTCAAGAGCGCGATCCGGGACGACAATCCGGTGATCATGCTCGAGGGCGAGATGCTCTACAACACCAAGGGCGAGGTGCCGGAGGAGGACTACCTCGTCCCCATCGGCAAGGCCGACCTCAAGCGCGAAGGGAGCGACTGCTCGATCATCACCAGCGGCAAGATGGTGCTCGTGGCGATGAACGCGGCCGACAAGCTCGCGCAGGATGGGATCCACATCGACGTGGTGGACCTGCGCACGGTGCGGCCGATGGACGTGGAGGCGATCACGGCCTCGGTGAAGAAGACCAATCGCGCGGTGGTGTTGGAGGAAGGGTGGGAGATCGCGGGGATCGGGGCGCAGGTGGTGGACTACATCCAGCGCGACTGCTTCGACCACCTCGATGCGCCGGTGATCCGCGTGCACCAGGCGGATACGCCGATGCCCTATGCGAAGGGGCTGGAGCGGGCGGCGAAGCCGGATCTCGGCAAGACGATCGCTGCGGTTCGGAAGGTCATGTATCTCGACTAGGGGCAGATGGGAGATGGGAGATGTGAGGTGTGGGAAACGGCTGCACGGACGTGCGATTCCGCAGTTCATCCAACGGGACTGATCATGGCGACGAAGGTGTTCATGGAGGCGCTGAGCCCCACGATGGAGGAGGGACGCCTCGTGAAGTGGCTCAAGAACGAGGGCGACGCCGTCAAGACGGGCGACCTGCTGGCCGAGGTCGAGACCGACAAGGCGGTGATGGAGCTCTCGGCTCGCGGCGACGGCATCCTGCGCAAGCGGATCGTCGGCGAGGGCGTCACGGCTCCCGTGGGCGCGCTCGTGGCGGTGATCGCGACGAAGGACGAGGACATCGCGGCGCTCGTGGCCGGCGCGGGGGCGCCGGCGGTGGCAGCTGCCGCGCCGCCTGCGACGGCCGCGACACCCGCCCCTGCGGCTGCAGCTTCGTCCGCCGCCGCGCCGGCGCGTGCGGCCCCCGTTCCCCAAGGGACGCCCACGCCCGCCACGACCGCCGGCGGCGGCCGCGTCCGCACCTCTCCGCTCGCGCGACGACTGGCCGGCGAGCAGGGCCTCGACCTCGGCGCCGTGCAGGGCTCCGGCCCCGCGGGCCGCATCATCAAGCGCGACATCGAGGCGGCGATCGCCGGCGGTGGCGCGCGCGCCGCGACCGGGGCAGCTCCGGTGCCTCGCCGTGCGGTGAGCGGGAACGCGTTCGACGACGTCGCGCTCACGCAGATCCGCAAGACGATCGCGAAGCGCCTCGCCGAGTCCATCGGCCCCATCCCGACCTTCTACCTCACCGCCGAGTTCAACCTCGACCGCGCCGCCGAGATGCGCACCGCCGCCGCCGAGCTCGGCCCCGAGTTCAAGGTCTCGTTCAACGACATCGTCCTCAAGGCGACCGCCACCGCGCTCCAACAGCACCCGGAAGTGAACGCGCACTGGCTCGGCGACCGCATCCGCCATTTCAACACGGTGCACCTCGGCATGGCCGTCGCCACCGACGACGGGCTCATCGTGCCGGTGATCTTCAACGCCGAGCAGAAGCGGATGAGCGAGATCTCGGCCGAGGCGAAAGTGCTGGCGAAGAAGGCGCGGGAACGGAAGCTCAAGCCCGAGGAGTTCACCGGCTCCACGTTCTCCGTGTCGAACCTCGGCATGATGCAGATCGACCAGTTCACCGCGATCATCAACCCGCCCGAGTGCGCGATCCTCGCGATCGGCGCGATCGAGGACAAGGTGATCGTCGCGCCCGACGGCAGCTTCGGCGTGAGCAAGCGCCTCCGCGTCACCATGAGCTGCGACCACCGCGTGATCGACGGCGCCGTGGGCGCCACGTTCCTGCAGACCCTCCGCCGCCTCATCGAGAACCCGTTGTTGTTGGTCTTCTGACCGAGTCCCGACCTGACGCTGTTTTAGGTTGCAAGAGGATGAGAGAGGGCGGAGTCATCGGAGTCGCGCCCCCTCGCATCTCCCATCTCCCATCTCACATCTGCGGTTCACATGGCCACTTTTGACGTCATCTACGTAGGCGGCGGCCCAGCCGGGTACGTCGGCGCCCTCCGCTCCGCCCAGCTCGGCATGAACGTTGCCGTCGTCGAGCGCGAGGGCCTGGGCGGCACCTGCGTCCTCTGGGGCTGCATCCCCGCCAAGGCGCTCCTCGAGGCAGCCAGCATCGCGCAGAAGGTCGCCAAGGGCGCGGAGTTCGGCGTGAAGGCCGAGAAGGTGACGCTCGACTACGGCGTCGCCATGAAGCGCTCGCGCGCCGTCTCCGCCCAGAACTCCAAGGGCGTCGAGTTCCTCTTCAAGAAGAACAAGATCACCTGGCTCAAGGGCACCGGTGCGCTCGGCGCGGGGAAGGCCGTGAAGGTCACCGGCGCCGACGGCAAGACCGAGACGCACACGGCGACCAAGGCCGTCGTGATCGCCACCGGCTCGCGCGTGAAGGGCCTCCCGCAGATCGGGCTCGAGATCAACAAGACCACGATCATCTCGTCCGACGAGGCGCTCACGCTGGAGAAGACGCCGGGCTCCATCGCCGTGATCGGCGCCGGCGCCGTGGGCTGCGAGTTCGCCGATGTGTTCAGCGCCTTCGGCGCGAAGGTCACCCTCCTCGAGGTGATGCCCCGCATCCTCCCGATCGAGGACGAGGACGCGTCGGCCGAGCTCACCAAGGCGTTCAAGAAGCGCGGCATCGCCGTGGTCACGGGCGCCAAGCTCGGCACCGCCAAGGTCACCAAGAGCGGCGTGACGATCCCGGTGGACGCGGGCGGCGAGAAGAAGGACCACACCTTCGACATCGTCCTCGTCGCCGCGGGCCGCGCGCCGAACGTCGAGATCGTCGGGCTCAAGGAAGCGGGCGTGCAGACGACCGAGCGCGGCTTCATCAAGGTCAACGACCGGCTCGAGACCACCGCCAAGGGCATCTACGCGATCGGCGACGTGGCCGGCCCGCCGATGCTCGCCCACAAGGGCTCGCGCGAGGGCCACGTGGTCGCCGACATCATCGCCGGGCACAAGCACCACCCGGTGAACTACGGCAACATCCCGAACGCCACCTACTGTCACCCCGAGGTCGCCAGCATCGGCCTCACCGAGGCGCAGTGCAGGGAGAAGGGGCTCAAGTACAAGATCGGCAAGTTCCCCTTCTCGGCGAACGGCCGCGCCCGCACCTCCGGCGAGACCGAGGGCTTCGTGAAGATCATCCGCGACGAGAAGTTCGGCGAGATCCTCGGGGCGCACATCTGCGGCGCGCACGCCACCGAGCTCATCCACGAGATCGCCGTCGCCCGTGAGAACGAGTACACGGTGGAGGAGATCGACCTCGA